>CAIZYV010000089.1 GCA_903937325.1 Candidatus Falkowiibacteriota bacterium
AAGTTTATAACTATTCTTTTTTAAGTGAGTCTTCTTTAGTTAAACTTAATTTTGACACTAGTCGTCATTTACAACTCGTTAATCCGATTTCGGAACAGCATGTTTTTTTAAGACAGAGTCTTTTAGTTGGGCTTTTACAGAATGCTCGCTCTAATCAGTTTAATTATCAAGATTTTGGTTTGTTTGAAATCGGTCGTGTTTTTTTACCTTTGCCTGGTGAATATAATAAAGATGACAACGGAGAATTATTGCCTTATCAAAGTAAACGCTTAGGTATGTTGGTTGCCGGCTTTGATAATGTAGAAATTTTTGATCGTGCCAAAGGTTTGTTATCTTTATTATTTTCTTCCCTATGGCCGCAGGCTTCTGTTGAATTTACAGTCTTGGAAAATTTACCAGCTTGGTCTCAGGATGGACGAGCCGCCTCTGTCCGTTGTGCAGATAAAGATCTTGGTTTTGTTGGTTTGTTAGATGATAAATTATCTGCCGCTTTTGGTTTAAAAATAAAAACTGCTTTTATTGAATTGAATTTTCCTGAGATTCTGGCTTTAAATTCTTTAATGCCGGCACGGCAGTATCAGGAAACTTCAAAATATCCTACGATTATCCGAGATATTTCTTTTGTAGTAAACGAAAAAATATTATATAATGATTTTTGGAGAGCTTTGAGCTCATTTAATTATTTACTTAAGCGAGTTGAATTATTTGATATCTATCAGGGCGGTGCTCTGGGTGATAATAGTAAAAGCTGGGCTTTTCATCTCGTTTATCAAGCTGCCGACCGAACTTTGACGGCTGAAGAAATAGATCTTATCCAATTAGATCTTATCCAGATGGTACATGATCGTTTTGATGCGCAAATTAGAGACTTTTAATTTTTAATTCAAGCATATAGGAGGAAATTTTGACTTCTTTATGTCATAAATTTATGTTTGAAACTTCTCGTGATATTTTAAATCTAGTGTTGTCTGCTTCCATTGGTGTCTTAGTTTTTTTTCTCTGTTGGTCTTTGTATTATTTCATCGCTAGTGCTCAGAGAATTTTTCGCCTGATTAAACATGTTGAGCAAAGCGTCGGTAAAGCTGAGGCACTTCTTGACTTGGTCAAAGAAAAAATTTCCGGTAGCGCATCTTATTTAATGATTTTAGGCGAGTTATTTAAGAAGGGAGTTGAATTTGCTAAATCGAGACGTCGCCGAGAAGATGGCGATTATGATGACGAAGAAGTACGTGAAGAAAAAAGGGCGCCAAAGAAAAAAAATCGAAAAAAATAAGTTAGTTGATCAATAAATTATATCAAAAGAACCGCTTTTAAGGCGGTTCTTTTTTGTATTCAAATAAATTTTTTATTCTTGCTTTTTCAGCTCCAGTAAAGTTTCCAAATCTTTTTTAAATTCTGATCCTTTTATTTCTAGAATATCGGCTATTTTTGGGTGCCTCATCAATCTATTTATGGCCGCCATTTGGTTTGGACTTTGAAAGTCTAGAGAAATCATATTTAAAATATCGATAATATGCTGATGTTTGTCTCTGGGACTGAAGCTTTTTTTTACTTGTTCGCAAGATGTTTCCCCGTCTTTTTCAATAACCTCATATCTTTTATTGCCTTGGCCATCCCTTAGAGTTATCTTCTCATCATCCGGGTAATCGGAATAAGTATCGTCGAATATCATACCAGCTTCTTGCTGATTAATATTAACATCTTCAAATGAATTTTTCATTTTTTGAAATAATGCATTTATTTTTGCTTCTTTGTTATTTTCTGGATTGTAAATTTCTTTGTCCATATTGATATGATTTATTTTTTATAACCACAACCTTTATCACTACAAACAATCACCCCATCTTTATCGGTAATTAAGAGAGAGTCGCAATCGGGGCACTTGTCGCCGGTTGGCTGGCTCCAATAGGCGTTTTTACAGTCGGGATAATTACTACAAGCATAAAAAGCTCCTCGTTTGCTAAATTTTTTGACGATTTTACCGATGTTGCAAGCCGGGCAGCTTATTTCTTTCCCTCCGTTTGTACCATCACTGATATTTTTAATGTTTTTGCACTTAGGATAAGCACTACAGGCTAAGAAAGGACCATATTTGCCGGAGCGCACTTTCATTTCCGCGCCGCATTTATCGCAAGCTGTTCCTTGATATTTTTCTTGTAAAGATGCGAGGGCCGGGTCATCCTTCTTTTCACTGACTCCGCCGCCTAGTTTTTTTATGTTGCGGCAATCAGGAAAACCGCTGCAGGCAAGGAATTTTCCATAACGTCCAGTTTTAATAAGCATTGGCGATCCGCATTTGTCACAAATTTCTTCGGATTTTTCTTCTGGCATAATGTCGCTTTTTTTAATATCTTCGTATTTATTTTTTAAATTATTGTGAAATTCAGCATAGAAATCACCGACGAGAGGTTGCCATTTCTTTTTGCCTTCGGCGACCGCGTCTAAATCATTTTCCATGGCGGCGGTAAAATTATAATCGACAATTTTAGGAAAATGTTCGACTAATAGGTCATTTACTACGAAAGTGATGGCCGTCGGTTGAAGGCGCTTGTCTTCATTTCTTTCAACGTAGTTGCGGATAATAATGGTATTTATAGTTGGGGCATAGGTTGACGGCCGCCCAATACCGTATTTTTCCAAATCTTTAACTAAGCTAGCATCACTATAACGAGCTGGTGCTTTTGTGGTGTGTTGTTCTGTTTCAGTTTGAATTAAAACAGCTTTTTGTCCTTCTTTCAAAACGGGTAATTCTTGTTCGTCGGTTTTCTCGGGATAAACTTTTAAGTAGCCGTCAAAGATAATCAGTTGTCCGTTAGCGCGGAAAATATGTGTTTGGCCTTGTGGGCAGGCTGCTTCCGTGTCGATGATAGTAGCGCTGAAGCGGGCGGGAGGCATTTGTGTAGCTAAAGTTTTTTGCCAGATCAGTTTATATAGACGATAAGCATTTTTGTCCAACTGTTCTTTAAGATCATCAGGTGTTCTTGAGACAATAGTCGGGCGAATAGCTTCATGAGCTTCTTGAGCATTTTTACCTTTCGTTTTGAATACTCTAGGAGAGCTTAAAACATACTCTGTTCCAATTGCGCTGCTTAAATAGTTTTTGGCGTCATCAAGAAATTGAGCTGATAAATTTAAAGAATCCGTACGCATGTAAGTGATGAAGCCTTGCTCATATAGTTTTTGAGCAACCGTCATTGTTTGTTTGGCACTAAAGCCAAGGTGGCGATTAGCTCCTTGCTGTAAAGTGGAGGTAGTAAAAGGAGCTCCTGGATTCTTATTTACCGTTTTTTGTTCTATCTTAATTATCTTACAATCTGCTTTTTGTATTTCTTCTTTAATCTTTGCAGCACTATCGGCATCGATGCTTAATTTATCAAAAGTTTTACCATCAAGACGAAAAAGATTGGCAGTATAAGCGGTTGACGTTCCTTCTCCCTGAAAATTAGCGCTGACTGTCCAATATTCTTGGGCTTTAAAAGCTTGTATCTCTCTTTCCCTTTCTATAATTAGACGGATGGCGACACTTTGCACCCTGCCAGCAGATAAACCTTTAGCCACTTTTTTCCATAAGAAAGGTGATAGTTCGTAGCCAACTAGACGATCAAGAATGCGTCTCGCTTGTTGAGCATCAACAAGAGATTGATTAATATGTCTAGGATTTTCTAAGGCGCTGAGGATAGCATTTTTTGTAATTTCATGAAAGACGATGCGCTGAGTTTTTTTAGTATCCAATTTTAATACTTGGGCTAAATGCCAAGCGATTGCTTCTCCTTCTCGGTCTTCGTCGGAAGCTAGAATAACGGTTGTCGCTTTAGCGGCTGCCGCTTTTAGGGTGCTGACTGTTTTTTTGGCTTTAAGCGGGGTAACATATTTTGGTTTAAAGTCATTTTCAATATCAATACCCATTTCTCGCGCCGGTAAATCACGCACGTGGCCGAAAGATGATTCTACTCGGTAATCTGAGCTAAGAAATTTACTGATCGTTTTTGCTTTAGTTGGCGACTCAACAATTATCAATTGCATAATTTTTTCTAGTTTAGGGTGGTAGCCGATCCGTTTTCAGTTAATAAGTAATAACGGCCTTGGTGCAGGCGGACCAATTTTTTAATTTCCATCATACTTAGTTTACTATTTACTGAGCTGGTGTCAAGTTTGAGCTCTTGGCCTATTTCATCAGCACTAGTACCCCTAAATTGTGAAAAATTTATTTTTAAAATTTTTAAAATCTCTCTTTCTTCGGGATCGATGATTTTTTTGTTTGTTTTGCGAGAATATTTTTCTTCTTTTATTGATAAAATATCGCTAGTTTTAGTGGTAATTATAGCACCTTCTTGTAATAAATGATGACAGCCAGCCGCTTCTTCGCTGAGGATGTTACCGGGAACAGCATAAAGACTTCTTCCCATCTTTTTTGCTAGACGAGCGGTTAGTATTGAGCCAGAATTCAGTCCAGCCTCTAATATTAGAGTTTTTTCTCCTATTGCGGCTAGCAAGCGATTGCGTTGGATAAAGTTAGATCGTAAAGGTGCGGATTCGGGGTGATATTCGGAAATAAGCAAAGAACCAGCGGCCATGATTTTTTCTACAAGATTACGATTACTTGCTGGATAAATGTTGTCCAGCCCCGATCCCAATATTGCGATTGTGTGCCCCTTATTTTCCAGACTGAGTTTATGGACAAGGGTGTCTAAACCCAAAGCTAGCCCGCTAGCAATGCTGTAGCCTGATTCGGCTAGAGGAGGAATTAAATGGGCTGCCACAGCTTCTCCGTACGGAGTTGGTCGGCGTGAGCCAACCGCCGTAATTATTTTATTATTTCTCGGCCATTTTCCGCGAGAATATATTAATATAGGCGGGTCGGGCAAATCATGAAAGCGAGTAGGATAAAATGGATGTGTTTTGGTTATTAGATTTGTTTTTGTTCGGTTTAAATAATTATCGAGCACTTCACTTTTAAAATTGTTTTTTTGTTTTTGCCAATAATGTCGGCTAGCTGCGGGTAGATTAATTTTTTCCCAGTCGCCCATATCTGCTTCCCAGGCTTTTTGCCAACTGCCTTGCTGATCAAACAGACCTTGCAGGCGTTTTGGGCCAAGACCAGGAATAGCCGCTAGAGCTGCCAGGAAAAGATCATCATCTTGTTGATAATATGGGCTTGACATGGGGCTATTTTTTGTTTAAGCTGAAAAGTTAAAACCCTCTTAGTTGCTTGTGCAAAAGTTTTGGCGCCCCTTCGCTTTCCTCCTAGCGTTTAGGCATTATCAAAATTTTTTGTATAAGCAGCTTAGGGGGTTTTTTGTAATAAATAAGCTCTATTTAGATTGTTGTAATAAATTTTTTTAAAGCTTCTAGGCCCTCCGTGGCGGTTTGTTTAAAAATAGAGATTTCTTCTTTGCTAAATTTTTGCAAGACAAATTTATCAGCCGGCAAAGGATTGTGTAGAGCTTCAGTTTTTATGCCTAAGCGTAGGCGAGTAAAACGTTGAGTTTTAAGATGAGTGATAATAGATTGTACGCCTTTATTGCCGCCGCTGCTGGAATCTTGGCTGATTTTCCAAGTACCCAAATTAAGATCTAAGTCATCATGAATTACGAAGAGATTTTTTTGTAAATTTTGA
>CAIZYV010000090.1 GCA_903937325.1 Candidatus Falkowiibacteriota bacterium
CCAAGCCAGCGATTGTCTCGCGATTCAGTAGTACAATTTGCTGATCCTGCGGCTTCCGCGCTGCCGGATCCGTGTCCAGCCTCAAGCCATTGCTAAACTCCTAAAAGGATTGGAGTCTGGTTTTCAATATCAGACACTCCTAGGCGTAACTGGATCGGGAAAAACTTTTACCGCCGCTAAACTTATCGCCGCTTACAACAAACCAGCCTTAGTAATTGCGCCCAATAAAGCTTTGGCCGCTCAACTTTACCGTGAATACAAAAATTTTTTCCCCAATAACGCCGTCCATTATTTTGTTTCTTATTACGATTATTATCAGCCCGAAGCTTATCTGCCGATTACTGATACTTATATTGATAAAGAGGCAATGATTAATGAAGAGATGGATCGTTTGCGACATGGAGCGACTTCCGCCCTGCTTAGTCGGCCAGATGTAATTATTGTCGCTTCTGTTTCTTGTATCTATAATCTCGGCGTGCCCTTAAATTACCTAGAAGCTTCTTTACATCTGGAAAAAGATAAAAGTCTAACACGGGCAGATTTTATCCATCAGCTGATATCAATGCAGTTTGAAAGAACAACCGGGGAAACGAAACGCGGCCAATTTCGAGTACGCGGCGACGTCTTTGAAATTAGGCCTATGTCGGAAAATGTCGTTTATCGTGTCGACATCGAAAACCAGGTAGTAAGAGATTTGGGTGTTATTGATAACACTAGTAAAAATATCCTCGATAATCTGGAAGAAATGGTTATTTTCCCACCTAAACACTTTATCTCTACTCAACCGCAGATAGAAGAAGCTTTAAAAAATATTCAAGCCGAACTTCAAGATCGTCTCACCTATTTTAAAGAGAATAATCTTTACCTTGAGGCAGAAAGACTGGAAAGAAGAACGAGATATGATTTAGAAATGTTGCATACTCTCGGTTATTGCCATGGTATCGAAAATTATTCTCGGCATCTTTCCGGCAAATTGGCTGGGGAAGCACCTGATCCTTTACTAAGTTATTTTCCCTGGAAAGACGGCAAGCCGGATTTTCTCACAATCATAGATGAATCGCATATTGCTGTGCCGCAGATAAGAGGGATGTATAATGGTGATCGGGCACGCAAAGATACTTTAGTAAAATACGGCTGGCGTCTGCCGAGCGCTTTAGATAACCGCCCCTTAAAATTTACGGAGTTTCAAAAACGCGTCGGACAAGTTATATTTACCACTGCTACGCCTGGCGATTATGAAAAAGAAAATTCCCAACAAGTTGCCGAACAGATTATTCGTCCGACCGGTCTAGTTGATCCAGAAATTGAAATTCGACCAGTTTTTAACAAGGCAGAAAATTACAGCCAAATAAACGATGTAACGGCAGAAGCGGAGCGCTTAGCGGCTAAGAATGAAAGAATTATCATCAACACCTTAACGAAAAAACAAGCCGAAGATCTAAGCACTTTTTTAAATCAAAAAGGCTTGAAAGCGAATTATCTCCATTCCGATATTAAAACCTTTGAACGCACGGACATTCTCAAAGCTTTCCGTGAAGGTGTTTTTGATGTCTTAATTGGTGTTAATCTTCTGCGTGAGGGCTTAGATTTACCTGAAGTAACTTTAGTCGCCATCCTTGACGCCGATCGTGAAGGTTTCTTGCGTAGCCAAACTTCTTTAATGCAGACTATGGGACGGGCCGCTCGCAATGTTTCTGGTAAAATTATTCTCTATGCCGATAGGGAAACGGATTCGATGAAAAGAGCAATTGCCGAATCACGGCGTCGCCGGGAAAAACAATTAGCCTATAACCAAAAGCATAATATCACTCCTAAAACAGTAATAAAAAAGATTGAAAGTCTTCTCGGCCTAGAAGAAGAAAGGGAGGGAATAGAAGAAAGACGACAAGAGAAAGAAAAAGCTAAAAAACAGAAATATGGAAAACGAAAAACAACGGCCACTCGTCGGAGTGGGCGTCATGATAAAAAATAAAAACGACGAAATCCTTTTGGGCTTACGCCGTTCTCCCTACGGCCAGGGCACTTGGAGTTTTCCCGGCGGGCATTTAGAATTTGGGGAAACCATGGCTGCCGCCGCTATACGTGAGACTAGGGAAGAAACGGGGCTAGAAGTCTCGGAATTAGAATTAGTATCGCTGGCTGACGAAATGGGCAGTCTAAATAAAGGCAAACATTATGTTAATGTCGGATTCCTGGCTCATTTTGTATCTGGTGAAGCAAAATTAACTGAGCCAGAAAAATGGGAAAGATGGGAATGGTTTGACTTAGAAAAATTACCGGAACCAATATTTGAGGCTACCGGATTGATGATTAAGCGCTATCAAATCGGACAACTTTATCAGAACAAATAAAATTAATCGATTAAAAATGCAAGATAAAATAATTATCCGCGGTGCGCGGACACACAATTTAAAAAATATCAACCTGGAAATACCGCATAATAGCTTGACGGTTATTACTGGTGTTTCCGGCTCTGGTAAATCATCGCTGGCTTTTGATACAATTTTTGCGGAAGGACAAAGACAATACGTTGAATCACTTTCTCCTTATATGCGGCAATTCCTAGGCCAGAAAAAACCGGCGGATGTCGATGAAATATTGGGTCTAGCGCCAGCAATTTCCATTGACCAAAAAGCCCTCTCACATAATCCACGCTCCACTGTTGGTACTTTAACGGAAATCCACGATTATTTACGCGTACTTTATGCTCGCATTGCTGAAGTCTTCTGTCCTCATTGCGGTATCAAAATTGAAAAACTGACCCTGGAAGAAATGATTGATATTATTAAAAATAGAGCCGCGGAAAATGACGACAAATATGCGACTATTATGAGCCCGGTCGTTCGTGGCCGCAAAGGCGAGTATTACCAGCTAATATATGATTATCTTGCTTTAGGTTATTATGAAGCGCGCGTAGATGGAGAAATACGCCGCTTAAGAGAGCAGATAAAGCTTAACCCAAAAATTAAACACGATATCGAAATAATTATCGATAAGGTGATGATAGATGACGAAAGCCGTCTGTTTGAAGCTGTCGAATCTTCTTTATCATACAGTCAAGGCTTAGTATTGGTTAAATTTGAAAAACAAGAATTTTTACTTTCCGCCAATTGGACTTGTCCAAATGATAGCTTTTCTTTTCCCGAAGTTGAGCCGCGTCTTTTTTCTTTTAATTCTCCTCATGGCGCTTGTCCTCAATGTGGTGGTTTAGGTATAATTGGCTTTCACGCCGATAAGCCTTGCCCAGAATGCCACGGTCAACGTCTTCGTCCCGAATCTTTATCTATCCGCTTAAATAATAAAAATATTGCTGAAATCAGCCATCTCAGCATTGAAAAGGCCTACGATTTTTTCTGGAAATATTACCAAAAGATGAATAAGAGGCAGTTAACGATTGCCGATAATGTCATCGGCCAAATCTTAAATCGCTTAGAATTTTTAAATAAAGTCGGCCTTAATTATCTTTCTTTAGACAGAGCCGCCGAAACTTTATCTGGAGGGGAAGCGCAGCGTATTCGTTTGTCTTCACAAATTGGCTCTCAACTCTCTCGCACCCTCTATGTCCTTGATGAACCGACAATCGGCCTACACGAACGTGACACCGACCGTTTAATAAAAACCCTGGAAACTCTTCGTGATAAAAATAATACTGTTATTATCGTTGAGCATGACGAAAGAACGATACTCGCTTCCGATTATCTCGTTGATCTTGGCCCTTATGCCGGCGTCCACGGCGGTGAATTACAGGCGATGGGGGAAACGAAAAAGCTATTGGAAGCAGAAAGAAAAAATCCTGGTAGCGGCTCGTTAACCATGCAATATCTTACTGGTCATAAAAAGATAGAATTACCCGATAAACGCCGTCAACAAAACCACGGCAGTTTGAAAATTATTGGTGCAAAAATAAACAATTTAAAAAATGTCCGAGCAGAAATACCTTTGGGACGGCTAGTCGGCATCAGCGGCGTCTCCGGTTCCGGCAAGTCATCACTGCTCTATGATGTTTTGTATCGTAATTTAAGTTACATTAAAAGCCATCCCGGTAAAAAAGCACCTCTTATCGGCGTAGAAGAAATAAAAGGTGCTGAATATGTTAATAAAATTGTGGTTATTGATCAGTCGCCAATAGGTCGGACTCCACGTTCTAACCCGGCAACTTATACCGGCATATTTACACCCATACGCGATTTTTTCGCCGCCTTGCCAGCCGCCAAAGAAAGGGCTTATTCTATTTCTAGATTTTCTTTTAATCGACCCGGAGGACGCTGCGAAGCTTGCGAAGGAGCTGGTTCTAAATTAATCGAAATGCATTTTCTGCCACCGGTTCTCGTAGAATGCGAAATCTGTCGTGGCCGACGTTTTAACCGAGAAACTCTGCAAGTAAAATATAAAGGTAAAAATATTGCTGATATTTTGGAAATGACGATCGATGAAGCGGTAGATATTTTTGCCGAAAATTATTATATTGCTGATAAACTCAAAGTCTTACAGTCAGTCGGCTTAGGCTATCTTAAGCTAGGACAATCAGCCACCACTTTATCGGGAGGGGAAGCGCAAAGAGTTAAAATTGGTAAAGAATTAACCCACACCTTAGGCAAACGCACTCTTTATTTATTGGATGAGCCAACGACCGGTTTACATCACTATGATATCTCTATGCTTTTAGAGGTCCTAAATAAATTAGTAGAAAAAAGCAACTCTGTCCTTATAATTGAACACAATCTCCATATGCTCAAAGCAATGGATTATATCCTTGATCTCGGTCCAGATGGCGGCGATAAAGGAGGAAAAATCGTGGCTGTCGGCACACCGGAAGAAGTTGCCGCCAACCCTAAAAGCTTAACCGGTCAATACTTAAAAAAATATCTTTCCGCTCCAGCAAAACATATTAAAATTAAAGAATAAAAAAAAGACCGAAAATTATTCGGCCTTCCCAGTGTTTGCTAGCGAGAGAGGCACCATCCTCTATTTTCCGATTTTCGTTAAAAACGTACGAACACGAATCTATTTCGCGATAAAAATCAGAAGCAAGCGCACTGTGTAAAACATACTTCAAAGAACGAAATAAAAATAGGTGAAATAAATTAAAGATATTATTCTGTTTCCCTGGCGGAATCGCGGATCCAACGGGATC
>CAIZYV010000091.1 GCA_903937325.1 Candidatus Falkowiibacteriota bacterium
AATAAGCGGTTAGTTCCTGTTCGCGACGCCAAATTTCTTCCCGGCCGATATTTTGCAAATAACGACAAGCCGCACCTAAGGCAATTGCGCCTTCAATATTAGGCGTACCAGCTTCAAATTTAGCCGGACCAATAGCTGGTAAAAAAGAATCGGCTTTAACCTCAGTAATCATCCCGCCACCGCCTAAAAATGGCGGCATTTTTACTAAAACTTCGCCACGGATATACAAAACACCGCTGCCACTGGGCGCAAATAATTTATGTCCGGAAAAAGCTAAAAAATCACAATCAAGACGGCGGACATCAATCTCATGATGAACAATACTCTGGGCGGCATCAACTAAAGTTAAACCGCCCCGCTTTTTCACCGTTGCTAAAATATTTTCCAGTTCATAAAACTGCCCTAAAACATTGGAAGCTTGGGTAATCGCTAAAAGGCGCAAACGCGGACAAGCCAAGGCCGCCTTTAAACTCTCCTCTTCGAAAGTACCGTCCGCCTTTAATTCAATATACTGCAACTTAATTTGGCGTTTAGCTTGCAGCTGTAACCAGGGCACGATATTAGCGTGATGTTCAGCTCGCGTTAAAACAACGAGATCGCCGGATTGCAGATTTTCCTCACCCCAAGACCGCGCGACTAGATTCAAGCCGGCCGTTGTTCCGGAAGTAAAAACAATTTCTGTACTATCAGCGCCAATAAATTCAGACACACTTTGCCGCGCCTCTTCATAAAGCAAAGTTGCCTCTTCAGATAAAAAATTAGGGCCGCGATGAATATTGGTATTATGATGCAGATAATAATCATTAATAGACTCTAAAACCGCCTGCGGCTTCAAAGCAGTGGCAGCATTATCAAAATAGACCAGAGGCTTATTCTGATAACGGCGAGAGAGCATGGGAAAATCAGAGCGATAATTTTTCATAAACGTGCAGAAATTAGAGAAAGTATTTCAGACGACAACTCAGCATCATCTAAGCCTTTCACAAAATTACGGCTAAGCGATAAGGCAAATAATTTCTGGGCTGCCTCCGGGCTCAAACCGCGACTACGCAGATAAAATAAATCTTCTTTCGATAATTGAAAAGTACTAGCACTATGACCGGCGCGAACATCATTTGCGGCGATATTTAAGCCTGGAATTAATTGACCACGGGCAGTTTGGCTGGCGAGACGCAAGCGCATATCGACGCGGGTATCACTTTGCTGAGCGGCCGCTAAAACATTAAGATTAGCGTCATAACGAAGACGTGATTCATTATCTAACCAAGCATCAACTTGAACGCGACCGTAACTTCCCTGCCCAGCAAAATCATAATCAGCCTTTACCTGGAGGTTATCTTGCCCTCGGCCCAAGAATAAAGAATGATTTTCAATTCTGGCCCGATCGGCCAAGCGATGCTGAAGATGCCAAACACTAGCTGTTGATTCTAAAAATAAATAATAAGTCTTAAGAACCGCTCCGGTCTCTAGTTGCCAAGATCTATAGATATTATCTAAAGATGCTCCTTTCGTCACCACCAGCAAATAATTAGCGCGTGCATTCTCGCCTAAAGAAAAATTTCTCTCCGGTAAGCAATCATCCCCCGCCAATCTTTCTAC
Organism: Candidatus Falkowiibacteriota bacterium; assembly: GCA_903937325.1. Taxonomy (GTDB): domain Bacteria; phylum Patescibacteriota; class Patescibacteriia; order Patescibacteriales; family UBA12465. Next base: position 1,600 of record CAIZYV010000091.1, read on the forward strand.
CAAAAAAGTATCGGACCCGGAAGCCAATTTAATTATTGTTTCTTTTTGAAGATTGATTAATGACTGCATAAAATTAACCGACACTATTTTCCATTTCTAATTCCACCATTCGATTCATCTCCACAGAATATTCCAAGGGCAGTTCTTTGGTAATCGGCTCGATAAAACCATTCACAACCATAGCGGCAGCTTCTGCTTCTTTTAAGCCGCGGCTGCGCAGATAAAAAAGATCTTCCGCATTTATTTTCCCGGCACTGGCTTCATGAGCAACCGTAGCGCTCGCATTATTTATTTTCATTACCGGCACCGTATCAGAACAAGAAAATTCGTCGAGAATTAAGGCGTCGCACTTTACCGACACCGCGGTGTTCTCCGCTTGCGGGCCTATTTCCACTAAACCGCGATAAATAGAACGACCGCCACCTTTACTAATACTTTTCATGACAATATTAGAGCTGGTATTTTTAGCCAGATGAATAACTTTAGCGCCAGTATCTTGAGTCTGTCCTTGATTAGCAAAAGCGACACCGAGATGATCGGCGCTCGCTCCATCCCCCTGGAGAATAGAGCAGGGATAAAGCATAGTGGTATTACTACCAAAATTACCTCCGACCCATTCCATGTGTGCATTTTTTTCAACGATAGCCCTTTTAGTATTCAAATTATAGGCGTCCTTGCTCCAGCTCTCCACACTACTATAACGAAAACGGGCGCCTTCTTTGACATAAATTTCCACACCGCCGGCATGTAAGGAATCGACTCCGTAACGGGGTGCACTGCAGCCTTCAATATAATGAGCTTCAGCCCCATTTTCAATAATAATTAAAGTATGTTCAAACTGACCCATACCTTTAGCATTCATACGGAAATAAGCCTGCAGGGGCTGTTTTATTTTAACACCGGCCGGAATATATAAAAAAGTGCCGCCACTCCAAACAGCGCCATGCAAAGCAGCAAATTTATGCAAAGAAGCCGGCATTAATTTCATAAAATTTGGCCTGACTAATTCCGGATATTTTTTTAAAGCCAAATCAAGATCTTCAAAAATTACTCCCTGACGCTTAAACTCCGCTTTCAAACTATGATAAACAACCGTCGATTCATACTGCGCGCCCACGCCAGCCAGCACTTCCTGTTCAGCTTTTGGAATACCGAGTTTATCAAAAGTATTTTTAATATCAGCAGGCACATCGTCCCAATCTTGAGCTTGTCCTTCCATTGCTTTAGCGTAATAAGTAATTTGATCAAGATTTAAACGAGAAAGATCCGGGCCCCAAGACGGCAGAGGCATTTTTTTAAAAGTCGCTAAAGAGGCCAATCGATGCGCCAACATCCATTCTGGTTCTTCTTTCTCTTGTGAAATTCGACGCACTAAAACTTCGTCCAAACCGCTTTTAGCTTGGCGCATGTAATCGGAGGGATTATATTCATCCCAAAGAGAATCGTTAGTTTTTATATCTTCAGTCATAAATAATTTATTCCAAGCTAGAAAAACCTTCTTGTTCTAATTGCGCTGCTAATTCTGCCCCACCGTTTTTAACAATTCGGCCTCCAGACATCACTATCACCCGATCAGGTTTAATGTATTGCAAAACTCTCTGATAATGGGTAACAGCGAGAATACTAGTCTGCGGTGTTTTAAAACGGCTAATTGCTTGGCCAGCTATTGTGAGGGCGTCAACATCCAAGCCCGAGTCAATTTCATCCATAATAGCTAGAGTTGGAGCGGCCAAAGCTAATTGTAATAACTCCGCTTTTTTCTTTTCACCACCAGAAAAATCTTGATTTAAATGGCGGCTAGACCAATCATTTTTAACTTGCAAATCATGCAATTCATCATCTAACTTAACTTTAAAAGAAAAAATGTCGCCGGCCTCCTGTCCCCTAGCTAAGCGTAAAGATTTATAAGCATCAAATAAAAAAGGAAATAATTCTAAACCGGCAATTTCCCGTGGTTCTTGAAAGGCTAAAAACAAACCGGCTGCCGCGCGTTCTTCCGGCTTAGCAAAAGTAATATCTTGGCCGCGAAAAATGATCTGGCCGCTTAAAATTTGATAATCTGGATGGCCCATTAAGACATTGGCCAAAGTGCTTTTACCAGAACCATTTGGTCCCATAATTGCCACACTTTCGCCCAGGGTCACAGAAAAACTAATATCATACAAGATATTTTTATCGCCAGCGGCAACATTTAAATTTTTTACTTCTAAAATATTCATAATTTTTTAACTAAAAGAGAGGCTAAGCTACGACGCGCTAAACTAGTTTTAATATCGCCCAAAAGTAGAGGCCAAGCACTCTTTAAACCGCATTCCTCAAAATGCGGACAAGCTTTTACATTACCATGAGCGCAGCGAACCTTCATTTCTCCAGACAATGCTTCTAAAATTTCTAAAACTTTTATTTTTCCCGCTGGTCGCGACAGATAATAACCGCCCCCAGCCCCCTCCCGGCTCTTAATCAGACCTACCTTCTGTAAAGACTGAGCAATTTGACTAAGATAAGGAGAAGAAACACCCAAGCGCTTGGCTAGGGGGGATAAAGGGACAACTTGGCCTGAAAAATTAGCTAATTGCAGCATTATTAATAAGCCGTAGTCGGTTTTGGCACTAATTTGAAACATAGTTTAAGAAGCTTAACTATAAGTAAATGTATTATAGTTAATCTGTAAAAAAAAGCAAGCTGAAAAAGAAAAAAGCTGCTAAAACCGAAGTTCTAACAGCTCACGAAAAGAGAATTAATTTGAGACCGATTAGCGTTGTGCTCATATTCCCTTTCGTTATATCCCAAATAGTAAAAAGAAGGCTCCACACTGTCGCGCAATGTGTCATCGCCAATCTATTCCCGTTAGGGGATTATTATCTGGGCGGCCTTATCTGCAAGTGGCTGAGTTCAGCCGAGACTCAGCTAGATAAATCGATATTACAATTAAAATATTTTTCTGTCAAATCATAAAAATAAGCTCTGGCTCTTGACTTTTTTTGCCAATACTCTAAAATACAGCTTATCAAACAAAGGGGGGAAAAATGAAAATTTTGATTCTTCTTCTGTTTG
>CAIZYV010000092.1 GCA_903937325.1 Candidatus Falkowiibacteriota bacterium
ACACTACGTGGAATAACTGAACGAAAAATACGATTAGGAAAATACTTATATAATTCTTCCATCACAGACTCTGATAATTTATTACGCCTATCAAACATGGTAATTACCGCGCCCATGATTCCTAATTCTGGCTTTAAATTATTCTGAACTAAACTAATTGTTTCTAATAGCTGACTTAACCCCTCAAGAGCAAAATATTCGCTCTGAATTGGTATTAAAACTTCATCAGCGGCAACTAAACTATTAACAGTTAAAAGTCCTAAAGAAGGTGGCCCATCAATTATAATAAAGTCATATTCTTTTTTAGCTTCTTCTAAAATATGAGCTAAACGAAACTCGCGATTTTCCATACTAACCAAATCGATTCCCGCGCCAGCTAAAGCCAAGGTTGCAGGAGCAATTTTAAAACCAGACTGCATAGTTCGTTTAATAATCTGATGAAAGGGTTTATCGCCCACTAAAGCTTCATAAATTCCAAATTCTAAATTACGATGGTCTATTCCTAAACCTGAAGTAGCATTTGCTTGAGGGTCAACATCAACAAGAAGCACTTGTTTGCCCAAATGGGCTAAATAAGCGCTTAAATTAACGGCGGTTGTTGTTTTACCAACTCCACCTTTCTGATTTACGACCGCAATTACTTTACCCATAAGTTAAATGAATTTATATACGACAATTATATATTAAAGCTTTCCTTTTGACAATTAAAAGGATATTTATTATACTAAAATTCGTAATATATAAGAGTCGCAAGTAAATTTAATGCATAGGCCGCGGTGGCGGAATTGGTAGACGCGCACGACTCAAACTCGTGTGGGGGCGACTTCATGAGGGTTCGATTCCCTCTCGCGGCACATAAAAAGACCCGTAAGGGTCTTTTTTTATATCATTACACACGGAGTTCTTATCTAATCTTCTGAAACCTAACTGTAAATAAGGGCTCGTATTCAACTTGATTATCATCCATTACCTTTATTTCCTCTCCTTTAGTCAGCTGTGTTAAAGCAATATCGCTAAGCATTTGTTTGTCACCGGCAATGTTGAGCTTTAAGCCTTCAAGCTTATCAAATTCTTCTTTTAAATCAGCTTTAACGCCAGCTTCAATCTGTTTCTTCTTAATTTTTAAAACATCCAATTCTTCGACAACTTGATGATAATTACCGTTAACTGCCAAAGCTTCGCGATACATTTTTTTCAGTTCTCGTTGATTCTTTTGTTGTTCCTGTAAGCGTTTAAAAACTTCGTTCAATTTGGACATAATAAATAAATTTTAAGATTAAGAATAGAGAGATTATAGCATAAGCCAAGGAGAAAATAAAAAGACCTAAAAAGGCCTATTTTTATTAATATATTCTTATTGAATAATTCCTCCGCCTAAGACTCGTCGTCCCTGATAGAAGACAGCACTTTGTCCGGAAGTAACTGCGCGAGTTTTTCGACTTAAAGTAACTTTTAAAAATCCTTTCAACTTATCCTTTTCCAAAAGACAATTTAAGGGAGGGTGGCCGTAACGTATCACTACTTGGCAACGCAAAGGCAAAAGAGGCGCTTTTTTGTCCAACCAACTTAACTGCTCTACTAAAAAATCACGGCGATAAAGTAAATCATCATTCCAATTTTTCACTACCCATAGAATATTATTTTTATAATCCCTATCTACAACATAATAAGGGCCGGTGCCGCCAATTTCAATACCACGGCGCTGACCAATAGTATAAAGGGGTAACCCTTGATGTTCGCCAATAACCTTCCCTTCTTCTTGAGTTTTTATAAGGCCAGGCTGTAATTTTAAATATCTTTTTAAAAAATTATTATGCGCACCAGAGAGAAAACAAATATCTTGACTCTCTATTTTAGAAGCAGTTGGCAAGCCATATTGAGCGGCAATTTGTCTAACTTGTGGCTTTAGATAAGCGCCGAGAGGAAAGTAAAGATATTTTAATTCCGACTGCGTAAAAGTATATAAGAAGTAAGATTGATCTTTACCTGCATCCTTAGCGCGATAAACGCGCGCTTCTCCGTCTTTATCCAGCCTTTTTAAATAATGGCCGCTAGCAACACCGTCATAACCAAGAGCGCGAGCATGCTTTAAAAGCAAGCCAAGCTTAATTTTTTTATTACAGACAACGCAAGGATTAGGCGTCCGGCCGGCAGCATATTCTGCCAAAAAATAATCAACTACCGCTTCCTTGAATTCTTTAGCAAAATTCAAAGAAAATATCGGAATACCAATCAGATTGGCGACCGCCTTAGCGTCCATAAAAGACTCAAGCGAACAGCATTTATTCTCCGCCTTATCTTCAGCCTTGTCATCTTTCCAAAAATTCAAAAAAACCCCAGCGACTTCATGTCCTTGATTTTTTAGTAATTGCGCCGCTACAGAAGAATCAACACCGCCGGACATCGCTACTAAAATTTTAAGTTTTTTCTTTTTTATCTTCACAATTATATTAAAATTAAATCTCAAGCATCAAAGTAGTAGGGCCGTCATTTGTTAAATCGATTTGCATATAAGCGCCAAAAGAACCTGTTTGTAATTCTAAGCCACTAGCACGCAATTCAGCCGCTACTAATTCAAATAATGGCTTCGCTTGCTCTGGGCGCGCTGAATCGATAAAACTGGGACGATTACCCCTATCAGAGTCACCATACAAAGTAAATTGGGAAACCAGGAGGATAGCTTGTTTAGTATCCAACAAAGATAAATTTAATTTACCAGTGCCATCATCAATAATCCTTAATTTAGCAATCTTATCAGCCATCTTTTTTGCCTGTAACTCAGTATCGCCAATCTTAACCGCCAACAAAACCAAAAAACCGGCTCCGATCCGGCTAATTTCTTGACCGTCGACGCTGACCGCGGCACGGCTAACTTTTTGTATTAATGCGCGCATAGTTATAAGCTCTTAAATAATTCTAAATACTGTTTAGCCGTTTTTTCCCAAGAGAAATGACTTATTTGTTCCCGTCCGGCTTTAATTAAATGCGCTTTTAATTCGGGATTCAAAACCACCAATTCTAAAGATTTAGCAATCTCGTTTATATCATGCGGGTTAACTGTTAAAGCAGCCGAACCAACAACTTCCGGTAAACTGGAAATATTACTGGTAATAACGGGGAGATTGCGCGCCATCGCTTCTAGGGGTGGCAAACCGAATCCCTCGTAATAAGAAGGATAAATAAATACCTCCGCACGACTGTATAATAATTCCTTTTCACGAGCAGAAACATAACCAAGAAATTTAATATCGCGTCGATAAGGAGAATTTTCCCAAGCCTGATAAATATTGCGATTGCGCCAGCCGTTCGCTCCAGCTAAAACAAGCTGTAAATCGACTAGCGTTACATTGTCATCTCGCAAACGATTATAAGCATGGATTAAGCCGGCAATATTCTTACGTGGCTCAATTGTGCCGAGATATAAAATAAAACGTTTTTTCAGATCATGGCGACGAAAAAATATTTTTTCCTCTTCTGGGCCAGGCATAGGCACACTGGAGTTTAAACCGGAATAAATCGTGTGGACCTTTTCTTCGGGCACGCGCAAAAGTTCGATAATATCTTGCCGCGTATTTTCCGAAACGGCAACAATTGACGTGCAACCATCAACTAATTTTTTCAATGCCAAGGAGCGATGCCAAAAATTCTTACGAAAATTAAAAAACTCCGGATAATGTAAAAAGGAAATATCGTGGACGGTCAAAACATGCTTAACATCTTTAGAAAAACGGCTAAAATTAATATGTGGTGACCAAAAAACATCTGCTCCGCCGATTAAACGATCAAGTTTCGGCCAAGATAAACCTTTCTGTAAAAAATAATTAAACAAACGATTAGGATAATGGCTGCGCTTAATTGAAAGATGGGGATGATTAAATTCTCCGATGCGAGTACTGACGTCATGGAAAGAATTATAAAAAAGACGATAAGCATTATCAGGATCAAGCCTTAGCATGGTGCGCAATAAAACCGAACTATATTCAGCTACACCGCTATATTGTTTATCCATTAATACTCGGATATCAACTCCAATTTTCATAAGCTGATAATTAAGGTCTTATCTGTTTAGATTTGATAAATGCTTCCAACTGATTTTTAAAATTTTCTACCGAATATTGTTCAGCGTGTTCTTTAATAAAATGACTATCCCAGATTTTAGAACCATTATCAATTTCTACTAAAAAGCGGCGCAATAAAGTAACAATGGCGATAGGAGATTGTTCTTCGAAAAAAAGGCCGGTTTTATTTTCAATCACCGTTTCTGTCGCGCCGCCACGTCGATAAGCCAAGACAGGTCGGCCGGCCGCCATCGCTTCAACCGCCGTAATACCGAAATCTTCTTCTTGCGGATTAATAAAAGCTAAAGCATGAGCGTATAAATCCGCTTTTTTCTCCTCACTGACGCGTCCCAAGAATTCAATATTCACTGCATCACCGGCTAAACGGCGCAAGCGCGGCAAATCGAGGCCGTCACCAAATATTTTTAAACGAAAATCAGGACCAAGAACTTTAAAAGCCTGGACAACAATATCAACTCGCTTATAAGGAGCCAAGCGGCAACCGAGCAAAAAATATCTTTCCTGCCGGCTCTGCTGGCTTAAATCAGCAATCTTAAAACGATTAGTTTCGACTGGCGGATAAATAATCACTGAATCGCGTCGATAATATTTATGAATACGTGCTTGAACGGTTGCGGAGTTAGCGATAAAATGATCGACTCTCTGAGCAGCGGCAAAATCCCAAAGACGCAAGCGTCCTAGGGTAAGAGAAATCAATTTTTTCAGCCATTTATTATATTTTAACTCATTAAGATATTGATGAGCATCACTCCATAAATAACGCGTCGGCGTATGGCAATAACAAATATGTAAAGTTTCTGGTGTCGTTAAAACGCCTTTAGCAAAAGCGCTGGCGTCCGATATCACTAAATCGTAAGGACGTAAATCAAAAAATTCCACCGCCATCGGCATAAAATAAAGATACCACTTATAATGACGAATACCGCCGGGCAGGCGCTGAATAATTGAAGTTTCAATATGACGCCCAGCGAAATTCTTATCAACGTTCTTCTTTTCGTAGAGCAAAGTATAAATAGGAGCCTCCTTAAACATATCCGCTAAAACTTTAAGGACTTTCTCCGCTCCACCATCTTGAGCAAGATGATCATGAATCAAAGCGACTTTCATGTTGTATATTGACGGCCAGCCAAGGCAATATCTTCATCCTTGGTTTAAGCCGCTTATTAATCTTATTCCGCCTCACGATGTTTTAAAACAGCTAAAGGTGTCTTTAAAAGAATAGAAATATCTAAAAGTAAAGACCAATTCTCTAAATAATAAACGTCCAACTTAACCTCTTCTTCAAATAATAGATCGCTGCGCCCAGAAACCTGAGCCATACCAGTTATACCAGGCTTGATTGTTAAAGTCTTGCGATGATGATGCTCATATTTTGCCACTTCTTCCGGCAGGTGTGGACGAGGGCCAACCAGACTCATCTTACCGATAAAAACTAGGAATAATTCCGGCAGTTCGTCTAAAGACCAGCGGCGAATAATATTACCGACACGGGTCACGCGCGGATCATCTTTAATCTTAACTAAAGGCCCATCGGTGCGTAAATTACGCTCAGCCAGTTCCTTATAACGCATGCTATCAGAATTAACAATCATTGAACGAAATTTGAAATACACAAAAGGGTGGCCGCCTTCGCCGACGCGCGTTACCGGCACGCCATCGTCGCGTCGTGAAAAAAATATAGGACCACGGGAATCAAGTTTAATCATCAGGGCGACCAATAGCAATAAAGGAGAAAATAATATAATCAAAACTGAAGAACCAATAATATCAAGTACTCTCTTCAAAATGCGGCCCCAACCATCCAAAGTTGTCTTCTTAACTTCGACAATCGGCACACCAACAAGATCCGTCACTTCTGTGCGCAAAACTTTAACTTCTAAAAGATCGGCAACATATTTATAAACAAGGTGATGCTCGGAAGCAAAGTCATACAAACGCAAGGCCTCAGCCTTACTTAAATTCGGATCACTCTGCATAATTTCTTCCGCTCGAACCGTTGACATTATTTCACTTAATTCTTGAGCACTTTCTAAAGAAAAATCACGCAGACGCTTAACTACGCTATAACCAAGATAAGGATTGGCGGCAAATTCCGATAAAAGCTTATCCGTTGTCTTGCTATTACCGACTAAAATTATCCGGCGCGAACCGATTCCATAACGATATAAACGACGACGCAACCAACGGATAAACAGATGGCCGAAACTGACATAAACAATAGAAAGCAGCCAGGCGGCGATAACAATGAAACGCGAATCAAAAAGTTCTCGCCGAAAAAAAATATAAATAGCCACTAAAGCTAGGCCGGTAGAACAAGCTAAAATAACTCGTGCCAGCTCTCTAGCGACGTTCGCCGGCCGGCGGATGCGATACATACCAGCAAAGGCAAAAACCAAAATCCAAGCGAAAGCAATTGCTAACACTAAAAATAAATAACTATCAAAAGGCAAATTAAAAATTACCGGCCTGATATCAGTAGAAAAACGAGAAAAACGCAAATGATAAGCAGAAACACCAGCGAGAACCAAAAGCGCATAGTCAAGCGGTAACAGCAGAAAGCTAAAAAATAGTTCCGGTTTTTTCATAATAATCAAAATAAAGCGCAATAAAATTTTAAATATATAGTAATAAAAATGTTAAGAGGGGCAAGCGATAAGCCGGATTCTGTCGTGAACGGCCATTTATCTAGCTCAATCGTCGCCGATTGAGTCGAGCGAGCTACTTTTTACCTAGCGGCGAACCACCAGGCTTTGCTCTTGCTTCAGGCAGGGTTTACCGCGGACACGCCGTTACCGGCGGCCGAAACTCGTAACCCCGAAGGATATCGAGAAACTTTTCACCTTTCTCCGCCCGAAAGCGGATAGTATTGTCTCTGTGGCACTTTCCCTAAGATTGCTCTTGGCGGGCGTTACCCGCTGCCTTTTTTGATGAAGTCCGGACTTTCCTCTTTTTTACGCCAAATAGCGTAAAAAAGCGGCCGCTTACTTGCCCCGATTAACATCTTTATCGTACTAAAAAAGAGCCAAAAAAGCAAATCTTAAAGGAATATTTAAGCTATTTTGGCAAGTATTGACAAATTATAACAAAAGTAGTATTATAGAAGCAGTTAATTAACAAATAAAACAGAAACCATGAAAAAATTCTTTTTTTCGGCTGCAATAGCCACAATTTTAATTTTTATTAATTTACCAGGCCTTCTCGCTCAGAGTAGCGAACCGGTTAAAAAAAACGATTCATTCTGCTGGATCCCGATAGTGGTTTTTTGTGTAATTATGATAATCGCAATTATTGCGTTTTATCGAAACACATTCCCGCCCAAAAAAGAAAATCAGATCGACGAATAAAGGTCGACCAAAACGCAATAGACCGGAGACGCATACCATGTCTCCGGCCTTTTTTTATTCCGGCTTTTCCGCCTGATATTCTGACAAGACTTTGGCCGCATCCAGACTTCCCTGCCATAATTTAAAATTATCAAGCTTATAATCCCAAACCGAACTACTTAACGAAATATTATCAATACTCGCTCCTCGAAGCAAAGGTAGACGCTGGCTTTCCAGTTTCAAAACACCATCGACGAAAAATTGCCAGAGATAGCGGTAATCATCATAAACTAAAGCCAAGTGATGCCAAAGATTATCTTCAGGTAAAACTTCGTGTCCGTCCGCTAAATATTCATCTTCCCCGTTCGCCCATAAACGCTGGCGAGAATTATCAACGATAAAACCAGCTAAACGCTCCGTTCCCTGATTAAAATCTATGTGTAGACGGCCACTATAAGGCAGAGCGGCATTATTTTGCCACCACCAAGAAGCGGAAAAATTATTTGTTTTTAAGGCTGGTAGAGATAAAGGATAGGAAGAACCGATTGGCGGAAAAGCTAAGCCTTTGCCGCTTAAGCCATTATAAACTAAAGCGCCCTCTGGTAACTGCCAATTTAAAGCACCAACACTATCATGCGCAATCGTACCGGAGGCTTCATCAAAATTCCAAGCGTGCTTTAAAAGTAAAGAGGCCGGATTTTCTCTTAATACTTGTGGATTAAAAGGTTTAGCAGTTGAAGCAAGCGATTGCAGTTCTTCTAAACTAAGAGCGCGATTCCATAAAGCTAAATCATCAATATTAATAATACCGGCCACCGCCCCGAAATCTACACGATCAAAGCCAGGGGCTAAACCACTAAATGCTTGATGGAAAATTTCTACACCATCAATATAGACGCCCCAATATCCCCCAATCGCATTCCAAACTAAAGAGCCCTGATGCCACTTATTATCCATAAACCCGGGGCAATCATAACGTCCATCCAAACCAGGAAAGCCTTGAAACTGCATCATATTACTAAAAATATCAAATTTCATGGCAATATTTTCACTCTGATTATAAAAATTAAAATAAACATGGCCATATTCACCGCTATCTTTAAATTGAAAAGCGAGCGTAAAATTCTCACCACTTAAAAGTGGCTGTAAATTCGCGGTGATTAAACCGTCTGCCTGATAAGGCAAGCGCCAACCACAACCCCAACGTCCAATTGTCCATTTAGTGCCCTGCGATAAAGATAAATTATTGTTATGGCTGATCATTTCCGCTGTAGTCGATCCGCGACATTCCTCAAAAGACCAGAGTTTTAATAAACCAGCACTATTAACACCAGGCGAAAGAGTAAAAGGCGTTGAAGTCGAATCACCACTATCATCACTGTTATCATTATTGTCGTTATTATTTTGGTTATTATCCGTGTTATCTTGATTATTATCATTATTATCGTCAGCTTCATTATCAGCTGTCGGCACAACGCCACCCAAAGGCCAAAGCAACCAATCATTTTTATTATTATCATTATCATAAACCGGCGGCCAATTCTCTTTTGACCCGCCACTTAAAATATCGACGAGCTGCGTATTAGCGTCGGCTTTGCGCCGCAACAAATAGCCGGCTTCTAGAGCCGGGGCCGGCGCGGCGCCTTCAAAATATTTCGCTTCACCATAGCCGATGGTATCAATAATATCTTCATCATCAGGACTACTAACTGCGGCCGAAGCTAAATAAATAGTATAAGCGTTGTCCATCAAGGTAAAATCTGGGCGCAAAGCCAGAGCACTCGCCGCGACCCGCAATTCCTCGGCCGCATCATCACGCACAACCCGATAACCTTCTCCGGCTCTAATAATACTACCGCTAACAAAAGAACGATCGGCGATATTATCAAAACGTAAAATAATTCCGGGATCTACGGCTGTTTTGCTTTTTTCTAAACGAACTTTACGGGCAACCAAGTCAATATCTTCTTCGCCATAATTCCAAATTTCCAGCCAATCATCATTGCCTTCGCTATAAACACGGCTGATTAACAAAGTTAAAGGTGCTGCTTCTGCCACCTCATTATTATCAAGAGTGGCATTATTATTCGTTGTTGTTGAACTAGTGCTAGTCGCTGGTGGTATTTTAGTCGCAAGTGGCGACCAAAGAGCGACATTACTCTGACTAGTTTTTTTAGTAGTCGCAGCAAGGGGCGTTAAAGGAGTAGACTCAGCCGCCGAACTTTCTACAGAAGAACTGAGTAATGGGCGGGCGGCACTAAAAATATCGGCCGAAGCCGGCTCTTCTCGAGAATCGAAAGAATTATTTTCCTCAGTCGCAATTTCATCTTCTTCAACAAGCGGTGATTGATCTTTTAAAACTGTTTCTTCTTTTTTTGAATAATTATCGGACACAGAAACATTCTTATCAGCCAAAAACTCACTCGCCGGCGTCGCTGATCTTTGCGGCAGTGCTGGGCATTCTGGGCGGTGTGGGCTGGCTCTTGATTTTGGGTAAGGTGCGTGACTTTCCCAATACCATTTCGACCACCATCGCCTATGCCTTTCTCATCTACGGAC
>CAIZYV010000093.1 GCA_903937325.1 Candidatus Falkowiibacteriota bacterium
AAATAATATTTTAATGTTTATTTTTTGGTTGTTAGTTGCCAGTATTTTGGGGGCAATTATTAGTTTTATTTTAGCTTTTCGAGCATGGCGTCGTTTATATCGGGAAAAAAGAAATTCGAAGATATAAGCAAATTAAAATAAAAAAACAGCCTTTTTATGAAAGCTGTTTTTTTGTTTTATTTTTTCTTTTCTTGACGAAAGAGGAGATAGGAATAAAGATTAACGCCTATTAGGATGGTGGCCAAACCGACAAATAGTACAATCAAAGCAATAGATGCATTTAGCCAGGGCGCGATAATAATAAATAGCCCCCAAAGCATAAAAAGGCGGCCGCCTAGGCGGTGCGTTTTACTCCAGACATCTTCCGAGGATAGTGTCCAAGGTGTACGCAAGCCGATAAACCAATTACGTTTTAATTTGCCGAAATAATTACCTAGCAGCATCATAAGCAAACCGATTAAAGAAGCGACAATGGCACTGATATTAACAGGATAATCTAAATTATAGAAAGTAGCACTGGCGTATACGCCTAGTAATACAAATAAGATTGCATCACGCATTAAACGATAGACTTTCGCAAATTCTTGATAGCGTTCTTTTTTCGGATCAAAATAAGGCATTACTAGAAAAGTAATATACATTAAAAAAAGTATGCCTGGCAACATTAAACTGTGCATGCCTCGGCTCATGTATCCGTCTACTTCTCCTTGAAAATTCCAATGCGAAGCAACACGGAGAGGGAGTTGAGGATAAGCCCACAAGCTAAGCGCGGCGGTTATAGCCAGAATAGTTAAAGCTATTAATTCATTTCTTAGTTTAATTTTTATCATATTTATTTCTTAGTCTTTTTTGAACCTATAAATTTAAGCAAAGCTTCGCTAATCTCCTCCATAACACTCATATTCAGGTTATAAAAAATCTGCCGGCCTGATCGGCGGGAACTGACTAAATCAGCCCTTTTTAAAATATCAAGATGATGGGAGATTGTTGCCAAGCTAATTTGTAAATTTTCTGCAATTATGGCTACAGGCGCCTCTCCTTTTTTAAGTGTCTGTAATATTGATTGACGATTAGGGTCGGCTAAGGCGGCAAAAGTACGGCTAAAAAACATAGTTTGATAATTAGATATATATCTAATTATATAAATATCAGGGCAGTATTGTCAAGGCAACAAAAGCAGCTCTTTATTTTCTCGGCTTAATCCTTTAGAATGTTAATATGACTGCTAAAAAAGCCTATATTAGCCATAGCCCAGAAGAGACTTTTTCCTTAGGATGGGAATTAGGCTTGTCTTTTCATGGTGGTGAAGTTTTAGCTCTTTATGGTGATTTAGGGGTGGGCAAAACAGCCTTAGTCCAGGGGGTCGCCGCGGGCTTAGGTATTAAAGCGACAGTTAACAGCCCAACTTTTACTATCATGAAGCTTTATCCGGTTAAAAAAGAGAAAATTAAGCAGTTTTGTCATATTGATGCTTATCGCCTTTCCTCGGGCCAAGAGTTGTTAGATATTGGTACTGATGATTATCTGGGACAAGCTGATACGGTGAGTGCGGTGGAATGGGCAGAGAAAGCAGAGTCTATCTTGCCCGCAGAAGTGATTCGTATCAAAGTACAGATAATTGGAGAACAAAAAAGGAAAATAATTATTAATTAAAATATATGGCTTATGAGTCGCCTTTAAGAGCTTTTCGGGATATGGAAAAAAATCCTGATTTATATGTTGATCAGGCGAGCGCTCTTTTTGAGGCATCGCGTCCTTTATCTGAAGATAAGCAGGAAATTATTACTTCCCCTGGTCATGATTTTAAGGCCGTTGTTTCCTTGATCAAAGACGCCTCTCTATTGCCGAAGTTCGCCGATAATAAGCTTGAAGCCGATTTGCTTCATCAACGACAAGAAACTGTTTTACGCTTTTTATTTAAAATATTAGAAGATGTAAAAAATTATTTAACTCAAGTAAACATTTTAAGACAACAAAAAAATGAAAATTATAATGATCAAAATAATTATCAAGATGTAATTGGTAGCTCTGATACATTGAGACGTAGTTTGCATAATATACTTATTCGAGATATTAAAATTACTGCTCGTTTGATTAATCTTAATTTTAATGCTGATTATCCGGAAAAGATGCGCTTGATAGAAGAAGCAAAAATGCCAGAAAGACAGGGAATTACCCCCGC
This sequence comes from Candidatus Falkowiibacteriota bacterium, assembly GCA_903937325.1. Classification (GTDB taxonomy): domain Bacteria; phylum Patescibacteriota; class Patescibacteriia; order Patescibacteriales; family UBA12465. Next base: position 2,183 of record CAIZYV010000093.1, read on the forward strand.
GCTTTTACAAGAATTAGTGAGACAAAGGGGATACTATAAATTTCCTTTATCCGGCGGAGCTTTTATTGATTTAAGTAAAATGCCTCGCGATCCTATCGGAGAAAGAGAGTATATTGCCGATTGGGCTTTGCGTATTTATACGGATTTATCAGCTTTAACTGATGATTTACGCGCATCTTCAAAACGGTAAAATAAAAAATAAAGCTCCTGTCTTTGATGGATTAGGAGCTTTTTAGTTCTGCCTTGAGCAATCGTAGTACGATTTCGCGTGCTAGATTAAAAAGGCTTATGTTAGTTTGTCGCCGCAAAAATTCTCCCTCTAACTCTGTCAGCTGGCTAGCTTCTAGTGATTGCCGGAATAATTCTATTTGTGGCTCTATTTCTTTGTTTCTTTTGTTAAATATTTTGCCCGCTTCTTTGTCAAATTGGGCGTTTACTAATTCCTGCGCCGCTGCGACTATTGTTTTTATCGCGGATGCGTCATTGATGATTTTTTTAATCATCGCTTTTCCTTTCTTTTTTGAAGATTAGGATTAATACTCCGATACTTATCATTAGATCGGCTGAATTGAATACCGTGAAATATTTAAGACCAAAATAGTCAATTACAGCGCCATAGCTTAGACGGTCTAGTAGATTACTTATAGCACCAAACAAAATAAATGTCAATGGCCAGATTAAAGATACCTGAGCTTTTTTATTTAATATCAAATAAATTATTAGTGATGTTAGGCTACCAATTATTACCGTTATTAAGATATTAAGAATGGTACCGGATAAAGGCAGGGAAAAAGCAATATTAGGATTAAATATTAGACGAAATTGTAGCCAGTCACCCAAGATAGCCATGCTTTGCCCATATTCTTGTTTTAAGGCGAGTTGTTTCAAAATTCGATCGCCTATAAAAAACATAGCCATGACCAGCAGCCAGGCTATGTTTTTTGAGTATCTATTTTTCAGCAGATAATTATTCATTTTCTTGCAATTCAGTTTTACAAGCGATACAAGCGCTCGCGACTGGACGTGCTTGCAGGCGTTTAGGATCGATTATTTGACCACAATATTTACAAGTGCCATAAGTGCCGTTTTCAATACGTTTTAAAGCGCCCTCAATATCGGCCAAAGTTTTTTCTAAAACTTTTTCCGCGGCCGAATTTGTAGTGTAATCGGTAATTTCTTGAGCATTTTCATCCGGTTTGTCGCCGTATTCCGGAAATTTAGAACCTAAATTATCTGCTTCATGAGAATCCTTGTGAGCAATATCTTGTAAATTATCTAAAAGCGCTTTTTTGCTTGCCAATAATTCTTTTTTGATACCTGCTAGGATTTTTGAGTCTAGTTTCTTGTCCATATTCTTATTCATTCTTAGTAAAATTAAAACAAAACCTCCTCGGTTCCTTTTTCATTATTATAGCAGAAATATAATTTTTGGCAAGATTAGTTTAATTTTAGCCAATTTAACCTTTTTTATTTAATAGTAAATATATCTATTGTTCAATCACAATATACTCTCCTTCTTTTAAAGCATAAATAGGTAAATCTTCCTCGTAATTTTTTAAATCTTGATAAGCTTCTTGCCAATCTATTTTTTCTCTCAGGCCATAATCGTTGTGATTAGATTGATAATGAGGAATAAATTTGATGGGTAAGATTCCTAAACCATCCATGTTTCGCCGCCAATCGGAAGCCCAAAAGTGCTTTACTAGGGCGTCTGAGCCAGCCGAACTACCGGCTACAACTTTTCCTTCCCAAATTGTTGGGAGCTTATATTGTTTTAAATAATATAGCAATAAATTATCGTCTCCGCCATAAATAATAACAGCATCGCTGGCTTTCAGTTGACTGATGAAGCTTTCGGTAAAGGCTAATTCAATTTGCGGGTTAATATCCTTGTCCATCGATGCTAAAAAGCGTTGAGAGTAATCAGTAAATTTTTCTTCCCAATACTCGCGCGGTTGAGCAAAAAAACAGAATAAAAGACGAGGAGAATCGCCCAGGTCTTTAATTATTTCTTGATGGAATTTATCGGCTTTGTCTGGATTATTTTTTAAGCCGCCAGAGTTGAGGATGTATTTTGTCATAGATTATTATCGGTTTTTTCCAATTCCTCTTTTATTAGAGGGACTATCTGTTTGCGCATGATTAAATTAGGTCTTTCGGCTATATCGCCGAGGAATTTGAGATTAAGAATTTTTTCTAACATTATTTTTGTACTAGCATCATCGGTAATGAAGAAATTTTTTGTCTCTTCCAGTTCGATGGTATTTTGGAAGATGAAATCTAGCTTAAGCTCTGTTTTTATTTGCTTGAGTATTTTTATTATTTCTTCTCCGCGTGATTCTACGAGTTTTTTAGCGCCGATCATTTCAATTTGGGCGATACCAATTTTTTTATTACCGAAAATAAAATGGGCAAAATCTCCTTTTACGCGTTCTAGCAGTTTTTCTCCGGAGAGGTCTGATTTAGCTGTGAATAAATCTTTCCAGAAGGAATCTGTTAAATTAGCTGTCTGATTAACCCAGGCGGCAGCTTTTTTATCTCTGTCTGTTGTTACCGTTCCTTTAAAATTTAAAGTATTCGAGACAATGGCGCTAAAAATTAGAGTGGCTGATTCTTTAGAAATTTTTAGATTATTTTGTATAAATTTTTCCGCTACTAAAGTGGCGGCGGCGCCCACTAACTCAATTTGCACTTTAGCATTGGGGAATTTATTAGCTTCATGTATTTGGCGATGATCAATAATATCGATGACTTTTTCCGGCAAAATTTTCCCTCCCAGCCCGTTTAAATCGCTGGCATCAACTAAGCATATTTGTTCATAATCATCTGTATTCGCAATTAATTTAGGGAAGGAGAAACCAAAGCGGTCAATAATATATTTTACTTCATCATGTATTTGTCCGATAAAACCAGCCTCACAAACAAAACCAGTTTTATTTAAAAATTCTGCATAGCCGATGGCTCCGGCGACACCGTCTAAATCAGGATTAACATAAGCAGTGACTAAAGCAGTATTCATAAATTAATATTTTTATTCATAAAACAATTCCTGTTTTACTCGGTAACTTTCTTTTTGGACTGTTCCAAACCCGCGATAATTACTTGGTTGTCTTTTTATATCGATTAGATCTGATAGGCTGGCAAACTTTTCATCATATTCTTTCACTAGTTTTTTAAAGCGGGCTAAAATTTCTTCAGACTGAGGATATTTTTTTATTTCATCAGCCATAGTCTTTTCTTCAGCGGCAAATTGTTCTTGTAATTGCGCCGGGCTGAGAGCTTGGTCGCTCAGGCGAGCTAAAACAGCGTCGATTCTACTTTTATCATGTATGTGCTGGTAAGCATAATTTTTTTCTAAGGGTAGAACCGGTATTTTTATTTCGCCAATTGTCGTCCATTCACTAGCATGGCCATATTTATAAATATCATCACTAGTTTTTAGTCTTAATTTTTCTGTTTCATTGTTATTCAGTTCATCTAATTTTTTTAGTTCGGCGGTATATTTTGGTTCTAGCTCTTTTACCATTTCTTTATACCAATCATAGCTGTAATTGTAATTAAAATAAGGCTTAGAGCTGCTAGCAGTATTATAAAAATCCCAGCGGCCTTCTGATTTATAATAATTTTCCGGTGCTGATAGGCGGTTTAATTGATCTTTAGAACTATTTATTTCTTCTTTTATTCTATCCATCGCTGCTTTGTTTTCTTTGCCAGTAAATATTCCTGGTTTTATTTTTGCCTCTGCTTCTGTTAGAGCTATTAGTATATTTTCTTTAAACTCTTCGCAAACACGTTTTGCCTCTGGGTTTTTTTTGTTTACATCTTCTGCTTGATTTAATAAATTATATGGATAAGCTTTTTTGTCTTTAATTATCACATCTTCTCGTATTTCGGATTTAATGTCTCCGGCGATTGTGGATAAACAATACTGATCTCTCTCTTTTTTTAGTAGTTCCTCATATTTACTCCTTATTTCTTCAACGTCAAAAATTAATTTTTCCGCTTCTAGAGAATCGTTAATTTCCTTTTGACTAATACTTTTTATGCCGCGTTCTCTAAATTTATCTGCGATAATTCCTTGCGCTATTTCTTTCACCTCGTTCCAATATTGGTCACCGGCCAATCGAAAGACTCCGTTATCTATAAACTTAAGGTTAGCCGCTCCTGCACCAATACTATTACTCCTGTTTTCTGGCAGTAACTCGTCTATTTTTTTTTGGAGAGCCTCTTTAATGACAGGTAAATATTCTTGTTTAGTTTCTGCTTCTTTTTCTTTGGTTTTGTTAAGTTCTTCTTGTAATTTTTCGATATGTGCTTTAATTTTTAAGATTGATTCTGTGCGCGGGCTGTTTTTTCCTTCTTTGGTGCCACCGCGGAAATCTAAATTTTCATCCGGTAATTCTGCCTTGATTTTTTCTTTCGTTACGCTTAATTTTTCTACCTGTTCGCCTAGGGCGCCCCGTTTGCCTTGATTCCCGATTTGGGCCACGCCTTTTTCCTGGTAATCAACTACCTCTTCTTCTTTTGCCATGTTTTGATTCGATAAGATATCGCTTACGGAATTTATACCTTGTTCTTTTAAGTAATCGGCATATTGAGTAAAAAGTTCGTTTATTTTTAATTTTGCCCCCTTAAACTCATCCAGTTTCCGTGGCGACGAAGAATAGGTTTCCTCCAGTTGGCTCAATAATTGGCTAAGATCGTTTATTCTGTTTTCAAGCGCTTGTTTGTCGTTGCCAATTTTACTGACAATATTTTTGCCATCTTCTATTTTTTCAACATTTTTTTGGGTTGTCGCAGTCTGTTTGATTTTTTCAAATTTGTCTTTTAGGGACATACATTTAATATTTATTATATTTATTTTTACAAATCTTAAACTAGAGAAGTTTTTTCCAAGCATCTTCGATGCTTATGCCTTCTTGTTCGGCCATTTCCTTAATCTTATAATTATAGCTTCTTAAAATTTCATCAGCTTCTAATGATACTAATTTTGCTTGAGGGCAATTCTTTTTAGCCCAAATTTCCATGTCGTTTTGGTATTTTTTCCAGCAATAAACAATCTCAACATTATTCAATGGTACCTGGCTACCAATTTTTATGCCTTCGCCGCCCAGATCCATAGTCAGGACCGGATTATCTTCACTGGAAAAAATTTCATATTTAAAGCCGATTTGACGTAGAAAATCTTCTTGCTTTTGTTTATTAATCCCGAAGGCTATGGGGTGTTCGTCAAACCAGTTTAAATGATGGTAGCCATACAAGGGCCCATTGCTGCTGGCATAAACCGAGCCTAGGCCATATTTTCCGCCAGCGACCGGGACCCCACTTTCGGAATTAACATAAGAAACGTGTTCGCCTGTGGCGACTTTTATCCCTTCGCTTTCAATATTTTGAGCGCTTAAAATAGCGCCTTTTTTTTCGATGCCATTTAAAGCGGCCGATCCAGAAGAATGAGTGAAGTCTGAATGATGATATTTTGTTTTTATTAATTCAATAATCTCGGTAATGACTTCTTTGTCAGTAAATTCATAAACACCTAAATTATAATATTCATCTGGCAGCAGGATCCAGTCTTTATCGTTATTATAAGTTTCTCTAAATCCATCTTTATTAACGCCAAACCAATTATTTGGGTGAGTGCTGATTATTTTTTCTTGATTGACAATTGTTTCTACGAAGCGCTGAATGTTTTTTTGTATATAGGCTCGAGAATGTGGTGTAGCTTCTGGACAAAAGTGATTAGCAAATTCATTATATGAATTAAAATAATTTAACCAGGGGTTTTCTTTAACAATGTCTAAATTTTTGGACTGTAAATATAAATTATAAAGTGAATCTATTAAGCCGACGTATTCTCTTGACGGAAAGCTACATTCTTTTTTCATGTCATCAGCGAATCTTTTTACTTTAGTTTGAATGTCAGTTTCTAAATTAAAAATATCACAGCCCTCTTTTCTGGCTATTTCTTCAAGTGCTAAAGGCTGTTTCTCGTAAATTTTTGGTGGTACATCTTTCCATCGGTTATATTCTTCCAGAATTGTTGGTTTTTTTTCTTTATTAACTCCTCCCTCATCTATCGATATTATATCCCTCATATTTTTTACTTATTTTATATTCACAATATACTGCCAAATCAGGTAAAAATCAAGCTAAAATCAAATAAAATAGATAAAAGTTTGCTTAATTAAGAGGTCGGAGAGTATACTATAGGTGAAGAAAGAATGGCGTTAAAAAAAGATGTTTTTGCCCG
>CAIZYV010000094.1 GCA_903937325.1 Candidatus Falkowiibacteriota bacterium
AGGTTGTATCAATAATTAAAACCATAATCCAAAAAAATATTTTTTAAATCCGCTATTGTCGAAACCTGAACCAAACGACTGCGCAACTGACTAGCGCCTGGTAAGGCTTGAACATACCAACAAGACTGTTTACGCCATTCCAGCAAAGCAGCCTCTCCTTTTAATTCTACCAGTAAGCTGGCATGACGATACATCAAAGTAATTACATCCTCTAAACTATAAATAATTTTTTTATTTTCTTTTATCTCTTGGAAAAGCCAAGGACGAGATAAAGCACCCCTAGCTAAACCTAAGCCGTCAGCGCCGCTTAAAGCTAGAGCTTGCTGAGCGGAATTCAAATCAACAATACCACCATTAATCAAAATTACACCTTTGAAAAAAGGGCGAATTTTATTCACAAGACTAAAATCAATTTCGCCGCTAAAACCCTGGCTCAAACTACGACCATGAATCATAACAGCCGCAATCGGTAAATCAGCAAGACTCTCTAAAAAATTTACAGCCGAAACGGAACCAGAGGCAGCTCTTATTTTTATAGAAAGGGGCAAGGAAGAATTAGCTAGCACCGCTTCAATAACAGCCCGCGCACGTGGCAAATTCTGCATCAAATCAGCGCCAGCTCCCTGTTTAATAATTTTACCAACTGGGCAGCCGAAATTTATATCTAAACCGTGAGGCTGAATTTTCTCTGTAACCAAACGAGCGGCAGTAGCAAAATGTTCGGGCTGAGAACCAAATAATTGAACTACGTATTTTCCTTCTTTCTTCGCCTCCCATTTTAATAAATCCATTGTGCCGTTATCATTTTTATCATCGGCGTAAAATAAAGCAGCAGCTGAAGCCATTTCCGCATAAACAACATCCGCTCCGTAAGAGGAGCAGATTTGTCTAAAAGCCATATCGGTAAATCCGGCCATCGGTGCTAAAGCAATAATCGGTTCCGCCTTAGCCTTAAGTTTTTCCCAAAAATTCAGCATGATAATATTAAACTAATTTTACTTTTTGTCCATCAGGACCGTCTTCCAGCGCGTAACCACTATTATTAATAATCCCACGCAAGCGATCAGACTCCGGCCAATCTTTATTTAATCTCGCCTGCGCACGCTCAGCCAATAAAGCACGGATATCTTCGGGTAATTCTGATTCTTCCGTCGCCTCTTTCTGCTTGACCCCAGCTAAAGACAGGGCGAAGACGCGATCAAAATCTAAAATAGTTGCCACCTTATCGGCCTCATCAATATCGAGCTTAAAAACTTTAAACATGATTGCTAAGGCCTGCGGCATATTAAGATCATCATTAATCGCCGCATTAAATTCCTCACGAATATCAATATTAACCTCACCGATCTCTCCGCCTAAAGATGCGACTTGAGAATAAAGAGAATTAAGCCCCTGCTCTGCCTGGCGCAGATTTTCTTCGCTGTATTCCATCGGCTTACGGTAATGAACCTGTAAAGCGGCAAAACGATAAGCGAGAGGATTAATTTTCTTAGACCGTAACGCTTTATCCAAAGTTAAAAAATTATCATCGCTCTTCGCCATTTTCTTACCACCACTGATATTAAGAAAGGCGCCATGCAACCAATAATTAAAAAACTTCTGGCCAGTAGCCGCTTCACTTTGCGCAATTTCATTAGTATGATGAACATTTATATGATCAATCCCGCCGCAATGGATATCCTGTTCATCACCTAAATATTTTAAGCTCATGGCCGAACATTCCAGATGCCAGCCGGGAAAACCAACACCCCAAGGAGAGTCCCACTCCATTTGTCTATTCGCTCCAGCTGGTGAAAATTTCCATAAAGCAAAATCGGTCGGATTTTTCTTTTCCGGATTCTTTTCCACTCTCGCCCCTTCACGCAAATCATCGAGAGGTAAATGGCTTAAACAATTATAACTAGGAAATTTAGTCGTATCAAAATAGATGCCATCGCTGGTACGGTAACTAAAACCTTTTTCTTCTAATATTTTTACTAAAGCAATTTGTTCCGGAATATTGTCCGTGGCGCGGCACCAGATATCAGGTGCGATTATATTTAAAAAATCTAAGTCTTCCTTAAAAGCATCAGTATAATAAGCGGCGATTTCCCAGGCACTACGCCCCTCCCGCGTTGCCCTCTGTTCGACTTTATCTTCGCCCATATCCATATCACCACTCAAATGGCCGACGTCCGTGATATTCATCACTCTTTTTATCTTATAGCCATTATAAGACAGTGAGCGCAATAAAAAATCTTCAAAAAGATAAGTGCGCAAATTACCCAGGTGAGCAAAATTATAAACCGTCGGCCCGCAAGTATAAAGGCCGACTTTCCCAGAAAGAATAGAAACGAATTTTTCCTTTTTTAAACTTAAAGTATTGTATAAATAAAAATCCATATAATTATTTTAGCCAAGACGACAGCGCTTGGGCGCATATTTGCACGTTACTGCGTAAATCATTATCTAATGGCAAAGAAGAATAAGATTCTATTTGCTTTGATAAAGATAATAATAATCGCTGAAACAAAGACTTTTCCCCCTCCGATGGCTCATCTTCTTTCAGCGACAAGCATAAATTATCTAATTCAGCCCGGCTTAAAGAAAGATAGACGGCCGGAATATGTTTTAAATGATCAAATTTCATCTCACCCTGCTTAAAATACAAACCATATTTAATTTCCGCGCCTCCCTTCAACATTTTTTGACGTACTTTTTTTTCTTTAATGCTCGGTCCGGTATTGCCTAGGCGATCAATAACTTCATCAATACCGCAAATCACTGCACCGCTGGCCTTATCGGCGATAAAAGTATCGAAGCCATTTTCATAATCATCATGGCGGCAAGAGCGCACAACGATACAAGAATCAGGCAAACAGCGTTGCAGGCCGAGAGTCAAAGCCAATTCATTCAAAAAAGCCGGGTCCTTTTCTTTATCCGCTCGCCATCTTTCCCAGCTTTTCTTTTCTTCACTCGCCCAAACCTGTTCTTTAGCATCGGAAATAGCTTCATCTTTTAGCCAATCAGGATGAGAGCTCATCTTAATTGAGGCATCGTCATCAAGAAATTCACAACCGTAAAACTCATTATAAGCACGTGACTGTTCGTTAATCCTATTTTTTAGAATGGGGAGGGATTGTTCAGGACGAAGACGATTATTTTCTTGAAGTTTAATTTTATCGCCAACATTAATACCCTCTAAATATTCAATCGACATATGTTTAATGATTAAGTAAAGCGGGATCAACTAAAAAAGCTTTTGTACCTGAGGCTGCTGGCGACTGCACTTCTTCATTATTCTCTCGTTCCACCTTAATAGTGCTAGTAGAAAGACTGAACTCATCTGAAAGTAATGAAGAAAGAGCCTTTATTTCCTTATCAACGGAAAATTCATCCGGGCACGAACTAAGCGGCCGAGAGCTTATCGGTTTACCGTGCTCAATCCATTTGCCACCTTCGCAAATCCAGCGATTGCGTGGAGAGGCCAAACGCAAAACTAAGGCACAAATAACAATAAGCAAGGCGATAAATAAATAAAGACGATGTTTGTTCATATAGCCTTCAGATAGCTTTAATAAAAACACTTTTATTTTAGCATATACACGCAAAAAATCTATAAAAATTCAGATATAACGCCTCCCTACCCCAGCTATTGACAAATAATAATATAAATATTAAAATTTCAAAATCTGTTTGGGATATGATGAAAGCAATAGA
>CAIZYV010000095.1 GCA_903937325.1 Candidatus Falkowiibacteriota bacterium
CCAGAGAACTTCTCTGGATTTTTTTATTATCTGTTTGATTTTTTTAAGCAACCGTCTTGCCGGGGATAAAAGCGACATAAGCACGCGCACCTAATTCTTGATCCAACATATACAAAGACGGCCCAGTCCCCCCGATAAGCTTAAGTTTTTCTTTGATTTCAGTAGCATTTGCCTCTTCTTCCACCTGTTCATCAATATACCAGCGGATAAAAGATTCGAGAGCATAATCTTTTTCTTCTTTGGCCGCTTCATAGATTGCATGAATGCAAGCGCTAATATGCTGTTCATGGTTTAAAGAAAGAGCAAAAACAGCGCTGGCATCAGTTGCGGCGCTTAAATCTGGCTGAGCTATAGCACTTAGAACTGGTTCTTCACCGCGATTAAGTAAAAAATAAAAGAAACCAAGCGCATGATTACGTTCTTCTTGCTCCTGAATATGCATCCAGTTCGCCATACCTTTTAAATTCCAGGCTTCCAGGCGTCCGGCCAAAGCCAGATAAAGATTGGCTGAATATAATTCTTCTTGAATTTGAGCGTTTAAAATTGTTTTTATTTTGTCAGTCATATAATAATGATTATTCCCTCTTAGTTGAGGGGAAAGTTTATTATAGCATAATTTTAGGAAAATCAGAATATCAATAAAACCCGCTTTTAAAGCGGGTTTTTCGATTGTTTTTATCTTGCCCAGATTAAGACCGGGCGAGAGCGCATCAGTTTATCATACTTAGCACGCAACTGACGGAAATCACGAGAAGAATCGCGATTAAAGCGATTGGCTAATCTTTTGTGATTAGAGAAGATTGAAGACATCATATTTTTAAAATTAATATTAAGTATTAAGCATGAACTAAGTCCCGAATAACTTTAACTACTATCCCTCTAACCTCTACCTCCCGGCGGAAAATCGGTTCATAATCGGTGTTAGCCGGCTGCAATCTGATCTTATCTTTTTCTTTATAAAATCTTTTCAATGTAGCTTCATTATCATCGATAATAGCGACGACGGTATCACCATTATTTGCCCAAGACTGTTTTTTAATAATTAAATAATCGCCACTAAAAATACCATCGCCAATCATAGAATTACCTTTCGCTCGCAAAGCATATAATTCTTCGGCCTGAAAACGATCATCTTTAGCCATCTCTACCGTTTCATCGGGCAACTCAATCGCTTCCAAGGGCTCGCCACAAGCGATAGAGCCAACTAATGGCACAGACATCGCGGCAGCAAATTTTACCTTCGCCAGCTCCAAGCTCCGAGCTGCTCCCTTCACTCTTTTTAAAACGCCTTTACGAATAAGATTGGTGATATGCTCATGAACGGTAGAAACCGCCGAAGCTCCAATCTCTTCCCCAATCTCTGAAAGCGAAGGCGCGTAACCTTTATCACTCTCGTAGGCAGAAATGAAGTCAAAGATTTCTTTCTGTTTCTTAGTTAAAATGCTCATATTTCAGGGCTTATTTATTAATAATAATATTATACCCGAAACTAAACCGAAAGGCAAGAGAGAGGCTGTGGATAAGTAAAAAGATAATTTCTTACAAACAAAAACCCGCTAATGAAGCGGGTTTTATCTTATCTAAAATTATATTCGCTTATTTAGTTTCGCCAACAGTAATCTTATAGATGTTGGCATTAGAGATACCTAAAGAGAGACTGCGAAAAAGAGACATTAAATTATCCTTAGTCACATCATGGCGATAACCATTATAATCGACGTAAACAATGTTACCAGCTTTTTCCACTCTAAGTAGTAATTTGCCAGCCAATTTTTTACGCAAAGCAGTGTCACCCTTAAGACCACTTTCTTTAGTGGGGATTTTTGCCAGATTTAATTCGCTAATCCCTAAAGATAAACTTCTAAACAAACTCAAAGCATTATCAGTTGTAACTAAATAGCGTTTATTATCCCCAGGATTAACATACCAAACCACTCCACCCTTTTCCACCTGCAAAAGCAAGCGGCCAGCTAATTTAAGAGCTAATTTAGCGTCAGGAGAGACGCTAGCGGCTTTTTCGGCCGTTAAGGTATCTGCCGTAGTATCTTTATTCCTATTAATGCTTATTACTACCGCCAGACTAGTCTGCTTGCTTTCAACATCATAAGCAGTCAGCACCCAAGTATTCTTACCTAAAGCAAGATCGAGATTATAAGTCCAAGCAGTATCGACAGAAGCTGGCTTAATTTCCTGTCCATCAAGAAGCAAGCTGCTCCCTGCCGGCTTAGTACCGGAAAGAGTAATTTTTTCTGCGCTAGTGCTCTTATCATAAACATTTAACGTCGGGGTCACGATAGTTTCATATCTTTGTAGAGAAATTTTCTTGGAAACGCTATTTTTTCCGTTCTCATCTTGATAATAAACAGTAAAATTATTTTCGCCTAATACCAAATCGGCGCGATAAATCCAATTCAGCTCGGTTAAAGAAGTTTCCAAAAGACTATCATTAACATAGACTTTAGCGCCAGACGGTTTTAAACCGGAAATATAAATTACAGAAGCGGTAGTATTTTCTTCAACTGCCTCGATTATCGGCTCTAAAACACCATCAAAAGAAGATTCTGTTTTTAAGAAAGGGTTATAATCAATAGGATAAGTACTGCTGGCATTAACGGTCAGGAATGAAGCTTCAATTTCTGTATTTTCATTTTTGCCCCAATAATTATTTTCCGCCTTTAAATTATAAACACTGTTATTGAGATTATATTTTTTATTGTTATAAAAATTATTATAAGCAAAAAACAAAGGTTTACCGCTGATAATCAAACCGGAATCAGAATTATTTTTAATATTATTTTGAGCAATAAAAGAATCACTCCCCGCCGCGACTATGCCCAAGAGATTATTATTCAGTTCATTGTATTGCAAAATATTACCACGACTAGCAGCCGCTAAAGTAAGGGCGGCGCCGGTATTATAACGGATGATGTTATTAGTAATAACGTTATTATCACCATTAGTTATTTGGATGCCAACCGTACTGCCGGTAATAGTATTTTTCTGTAGATAAGAGGTCACAATTTTAAGGCCGGTATATGAATAACCAACCGGAGTAACAACAAAATCCTGACCATTATTACGATTTATAACAATACCGGAGATATTATCGCTGAAAGAGTTATTAATAATATAGATTGGCTTAACTTTACTAGCATTACTGCCAGCATTACTGCTGCTTAAAACAAGACCACCAGAAGAACCGGCCGTACCTGTAACGGTCACACCAACACGATTATTACTGAATTGATTATTACTGATATAAGGACTCGAATCGCTACATTTAATGCCTTCACTAAATTTAATAATTGCCCCGGTAATAATGCTTCCTTGTTTATAAATTCCGTTAGTGACATTAGCATCGAGAGAATCGGCGCCGAATTCGATGCCGCCCCAAGTACCAGAAGTGGAAGAGGCTGTATTTAAGCTCATCATTACCGGATCAGCGTCTGTGCCTAAAACCTGAAGCTCGCCATTAATCAACAACTTAGCACCAGCGTTAAAACGAACTTCAGAGCCCGCTTCAATCTTAAGAGTTGCTCCTTTCGCGACTTCCAAAGTACCAGTGATAACATAAGGACTATTTTCCGGCGTCCAAACCGGATTAGTAATACTGCTGTTAGTTACTTGTGTTTCTGCTCCCGCCGTTAAAGGCAAGAAAAAGAAAGCCAATAAAGCCAAGAAGAGCTTAGAA
>CAIZYV010000096.1 GCA_903937325.1 Candidatus Falkowiibacteriota bacterium
GATGAAATTCATCGTTGGAATAAGGCTCAACAAGACGCCCTTTTACCTCAAGTAGAAAATGGGACGATTACCTTAATTGGGGCAACAACTGAAAATCCTAGTTTTGCTGTTAATGGCGCTTTGCTTTCTCGCGTGAAACTGATTGTCTTAGAGGCTTTACTAAAAGAAGATTTAGAGAAAATTGTAAAAGGTGCGGCTAAACGTTTAAATATAAAATTAACTAAAGAATTGAGCGGCTTGATTGCTCAAGTTGCAAACGGAGACGCGCGTAAGGCCTTGAGTATTTTAGAGAGTGCGCATGAACATAAAGGTGAAATTACTACTCAACTCATTAAAGATATAATTAATAAGCCAGGCTTACTATATGATAAGAATGGCGAAGAACATTATAATTTAATTTCTGCTTTGCATAAATCAATGCGCGGGAATAATCCCGATGCGACGGTTTATTATCTTACAAGAATGATAAGCGCGGGCGAAGACCCTTTATATATTGCGCGTCGTTTAATTAGATTTGCCTCTGAGGATATTGGACTAGCTAATAATAGTGCCCTAATGTTAGCGACCGCGACGTATGACGCCTGTCAGCGTATTGGGGTTCCTGAGTGTGGCGTTAATTTAGCTCATTGTGCGATCTATTTAGCAAAATCACCTAAAAGCATTGCTGTTTATGATGCTTATACTAACGCTCAGCTAGAAATAGAAAAAAGTGGAAATCTTCCAGTTCCTTTGTATTTAAGAAATGCACCGACGAAAATGATGAAGGATTTAGATTATGGTAAAAATTATAAATATACTCCTTTGCAGGACGATTCTAATCAAGAATATTTACCAGAGAAAATAAAAGGAAAAAAATTTTTTAAGTCGAGCACCTCCTCTTCAATACCGCCTCATCTTAAAACAGCTTAGCTTAAAAACATTTAGCGCGTCTTCCTGAGCGCGAGCTTATAGCCACGGCCCGAAAAAGTATGAATTAAATCCTTTTTGTTATTTTGATTAAGTTTCCGTCTTAAACTATTAATGTGAGTTTCAATAGAATTAGAAAATGGGTCAGCATTATAGTCCCAAACATTTTCTAAAATTTCTCCTCGAGAGACAACCTCGTTTTGACGACGCAATAAATATTCAAGTAAACAATATTCGCGTCTAGTTAAATATAATTCTACTCCCCCGCGTCTAAAACATTTAGCGGTAACGTTAAAAGTTAAGTCTCCAAGGCGAGTAATGATTTCTTTGATTTTTTGCGGGCGCTTTAAGAGAGCTTTTATTCTTAGTAAAAGTTCGTCAAATAAAAACGGCTTAGTTATATAATCATCGACTCCTAAGTTAAAAGCTTTTTGTTTATCTTCAATTTCTGATTTAACAGTGAGCATAATTACCGGGATATGATTTTTTTCTTTTCGTATTTCTTCTAAAACTTCTACTCCAGACATTTTAGGAAGAGCATAATCAAGCAGAATTAAATCGTAGCCTCCAGTACGAGCTAGAAAGGCTCCTCGTTCGCC
>CAIZYV010000097.1 GCA_903937325.1 Candidatus Falkowiibacteriota bacterium
TATGAAAATAGAATATGGAAGCACTCGCGTTGTGCTATTATTAGGGAAATTCGTATTGAAATTTCCCATCTTTTCTCGACCCGATTGGCCCGCTGTTCATTTTATTTTAAAAATGGGGCTATATAGGTACATCCTGCGAAATAAAAATTTTGCACCTCATCTTCTAACTTTTAATTTTTTTGACAGCTTCATGGCCTCAATTTCACCGCTTACCGAAGGCGTACATTCTAACTGGCTTGAGTTTTATTATTATCTCAAGACCAGAAATAAATTACTTGTGCCTACTTATTTTTCTTTCTTTGGTTTGTTAAATATTCAAAAACAGATTGTAAAAATAAAAATTGGCCGCTACAAACTAAATTATCCTTTTGAAGATCTTGTCCCAATTATTGACGATTATCATCGTCATAACTCTATTACGGTGCAGATACCGTTCATTCACCATATGCTTAAAGAAAATTATTGTTGGGGTGATGATAATCATCTCATGATGTTCGATTATGGCAATCAATCTCTCCTTCCTTTTATTTATGAAAAAGGAGAAGAAATACATGCACGATTCTGTAAAAGGACCGAAGTTTAGACAAAACAAATATTTACACATTTAACCGCCGGAGAAATCCGGCGTTTTTAATTAGATAAAAAGGCTGTTATAATATCAACATAATTATTTTTGTGGAACTCTATGCCTTTAATCAAATCTATCTCCGGTATTCGGGGGACCATCGGTGGTTGTCCCGGCGAAAATCTCACCCCTAATGATTTATTAGCTTTTTTGTCGGCTTTTGCTAGACAATTACGACAAAAATTTCCGGAGATTAAAAAACCAGCAGTTGTTTTGGGACGCGATGGCCGAATCAGCGGTCCTCTTTTACATGATTTTGTGCGCTCAACTCTTTGTCTAAACGGTATTAACGTTTTAGATGCTGATTTAGCCACTACTCCAACCGTTGAAATGGCAGTAATTCAAGAGAAAGCGCAGGGAGGAATTATTCTCAGTGCTTCTCATAATCCGCGACAATGGAATGCGCTTAAACTACTTAATGAGCAAGGAGAATTTTTGAGTGCCGCTGATGGCCAAGAATTGATTTCTATTAGTCAAGACACTCAGCCGCTATATCCGGAACTAGATGACTTAGGTATCGTGGAAGCCTTACCTCGGGCTTTAGATAGGCATATAGAGGCCATCTTAGCTTTAAAATTAGTGGACAGAGAAACTATCGCGAAACGTAATTTTAAGATTGTTGTTGACGGTATTAATTCCGTTGGCGCTTTTGCCGTTCCTGCTCTTCTTAAATCTTTAGGCTTAGAGAAAGTAGAAGTAATTAATGCCGAAGTTAGTGGTGAGTTTAATCATAATCCAGAGCCGCTAGATGAGCATTTAGGCGCGATTAAAGAGCGAGTGAAAGCGACTGGAGCAGATTTAGGTATCGTTGTTGATCCTGATGTTGATCGCTTAGCTTTTATTGATGAAAATAGCGTGATGTTCGGCGAAGAATATACTTTAGTGGCGGTGGCTGATTACGTTTTACGTGATTATTGTCCTTGTTTTTATCAAAAGATTTCTGTGTCTAATTTATCTTCATCGCGTGCTTTAAGTGATGTGACCGAAAAGCATGGCGGCTCTTATTGTGCGACGGCCGTCGGCGAGCTTAATGTGGTTGATAAAATGAAAGAGTTAAAAGCTGTTATCGGCGGCGAAGGTAATGGCGGCGTAATTTATCCGGAATTGCATTATGGCCGCGATGCTTTAGTCGGTATTGCCTTGTTTTTAAGCTATTTAGCCCAGAGCGATGTTCCTGTTTCCGTGTTTCGCCACGCTTTTCCTGATTATAAGATGGTAAAGAATCGCCTTGATCTTCAAGTTGGTGCTGATTTACCGGCTATACTAGCTCGTGTGAAGCAAGCTTTTGTCGGCGAAAGAATTAATGATATTGATGGTGTTAAAATTGATTGGCCCGATTCCTGGGTACATTTGCGCGCCTCTAATACCGAGCCGATAATTCGTATTTACGCAGAGGCAAAGACAATTGAGGAGGCAGAGAGCCGTGTTCAGCAAATTAAAAAAATTATTGTTTAAAATAAAAAAACCGGGCCTTCGAAAAGGGTGTCCGGTTTTTGTGTTTTGTCGCTTAAATTTAGCAGCTATTTTTTTGTTGTCCTGGTTATTAATTTTTTTTGCCTGACTATTCTTCGCCATTCTTTTTTTATTTTTATGGCAAAATAAGGAAAAATAAATCCGGCCATAACCCAGAGAAGATAACGAAATGACAAGGTATTTGTTAACCAAGCTCCAGTTACTAATATAAAAGATAATAAGAAGTTGGATACAAATATAGCTTGTGCGGGCTGCAGCGGTTCTAGTCGGATGAAGGATACCACTAAGAATAAGGCAATTATTATCCAGGCTAGGCTGGTGGCGGCCTCCGTATTGCCGTCTAGCGCTACGGATAGCGGAAAAAATCCTGCTATTAGCCCAATAACTAGGCCAGTATGCGCTTTCCTGTTATTTGTTCTGGTTTTGTATTGCCAGGATAGGACTATTGCGCCTATCAGGATTGTAATTATTTTGAAATAATCAAAGCCAAAAATTAGGCTTAGTCCGCCGATAGAGATAATTAGCCCTACTAGCA
>CAIZYV010000098.1 GCA_903937325.1 Candidatus Falkowiibacteriota bacterium
ATCTTTCGTCCATGGTAAATATTTCGTAAATACCAATCCGTCCTTTATAACCAATATAGTTACACTCTTCACAGCCTTTGCCTACTTTATAGAAGCTGTCGAGCTTGGCAGGAATATTAATATTAGCTTTTGGCGAAATCACCGCTAATATTTTTTGCGCCCTTTCTTCCTCCTCAGGGTTTAAAACATGTTTTTGACGACAATGAGGACAGAGTCGGCGTATAAGTCTTTGCCCAATAACGGCATTAATTGAGGGTACGAGAAAATAAGGCTTAACACCAATATCAATTAAACGAGGAATAACACCTGAAGCATCGTTGGTGTGGAGAGTTGAGAGGACTAAATGACCAGTTAAAGATGCTTGGATAGATATTTCAGCTGTTTCTAAATCACGTACTTCACCGATCATGATGACATTTGGATCTTGTCGCAGAATTGAACGTAAACCATCAGAAAAAGTATAGCCTTGCCCAGCTTCTATTTGGCTCTGGTTAATACCTTCTAATTGATATTCGATTGGGTCTTCCAGTGTTACTATTTTTGTGCCTGGTTGGTTCAGTTTTTTGAGAATTGCGTATAAGGTTGTTGTTTTGCCTGATCCCGTCGGCCCAGTTGTTAGTATTAAGCCATTTGGTTTTTCAATTTCTTTGCGTAGGGCTTCTAATATACCTGGTCGTATGCCTAAGCTTTCGAATTCCAGAGCAACTGCTTGGGAGTTAAGCAGGCGCATCACCACGCTCTCACCGTAAGCAGTTGGCAAGAAAGAGGAACGGACGTCTATTTTGCCGTTTTTAAGATGAATGGTGTAGCGGCCATCTTGCGGTTTACCGCTAATATTAATCTTCACACGTGCTAGTATTTTCATGCGTGTGACGATCTTTTTCCATTTATCCCTATCAATCTTAGCCGCGTCTTGCAAAACTCCGTCGATACGGAAGCGGATCGCGACACCACTTTCTTCCGCTTCGATATGAACATCACTCGCCCCTATTTTTATGGCCGTCGCTAAAATAAGCGTAACAATATCACTGACATTTACTTCATTTATCTTTTCATTGAGATTTTTATAATTGGCAATGTCTTTTTTAAAATTTTCTAAATTTTCTTCAGTAATTTCTACACCGGAATCATATTTTTTTATTTTTGGTATAGCTTTATAATTTTCAAAAGCCAGATCAAGGCTATTTTGCGATATTAAATATAATTTAGTATCACTAAAATATTGTTCGTTAAGACGTTGTATCTCTACGTTTATTTCTTCGCTCGGTTCGAGACAGCCAACTCGTACATTAACACCGTCGTAAAAGAAGCAAACAGCTTTTAGCTCATGGGAACGTTCTTCTGATATTAGACTCAAGGCTTCCGGGCTAATAGGAAAACCAACCAGGTTAACATAAGACAAGCCGACAGAAACGGCTTTTTTTTCGGTTTGTTTTTCGATATCTTTTAATTTGATTTCCGTTTGCTTTTTGGCAAATTTACCCTGGATACTATCCTCGTCTCCAGAGGCATCGGGACCGATCAAATTTTCGATAGAGGCGACATCGCTCATAGCAGCTTATCAATAACCGCGGTTAAAGCGCCGATAATCGACGACCTTAGCCGCGGCTGGAAGGAAATTTTGTATTTATCTTTTATGTCCGAAGATTCTTTCTATCTTGCTGCGGCCTTTTTTATCTTGCAGACTTAAGTAGAGCCCGGTCCAAGAAGATATTTGAAAAGTGTTGAGAACCGAGGCGACAACAAGCATAGTGCCTATCATTAAAACAAGGCTTATGCCCGTGAGAATTGGCAGATATAATTGTAAGGATAAAACAAAGAGAGGTAGAAAAAATAGAAAAATACCAGCGATGGTGGCGATGCCGATCGCAAAATTAATAAGAAAAAGAATTATAGCCATTTCTAGGCTTACCAGCCAGTTGTTGCGAAATATTTCTAAACCTTTCATAATTGAGCCCACGAAGCTTTTACCTTCTAAGACCCTTGCGGCGAGGGCGTATTTTATTGTTAAGGCGATTGATAAAGCCAGAGGAATGAATATTAGGAATAAGATGGTATAAATTAAGGTTAATACCGCGTCACTCGTGATTAATAAAAATACTAAAGGGAGACTGATGATAAAAAAGCTAAAAGTAATAAATAGATGATTAGCTATATTTAAAGCCAGCATATGGCCGCAATGCTGTCGTCCTGATTTTAAACCCTCACCAATACTTAAGTTTAATTTTTTCTTTTTTCCAATGATTATCTGTGCGCTTTGTTCTATTATAGCTGCCTGAGATGTCATTGCTAGATAAACCATCACTGCTATGATGGCAATTACTAACAAGAGAGCGCTTATAAGTGACCAAAGAGCGGCGGGATTACTAATTGCTAGTTCGCGAAGTCCAGCGTAAAAATTTGGATCGAAAAGATTATAGAATAAATAAAAACCGGTGCTAACAAAACTACCTCCCGGGCTAGTATTCATCCCTTGGGCGATTATTTGATATTCACCACCAATTGCAGTTAAAGAAGCAAAAATGCCGAAAAACCAAAGATGCCGATAGCGTCGGCTGATATTCCAGGCTTGTTTAAGAAAAAAGCGGTAAGAGAACATAAAATTATGTTAATTTAACAAATATAACCAGATAAAAACTTCAAGGCTAATTGATTGAAAAATTTAGCTAGGTTTGCTACCATTATAACATATTTAATAAATTATTACCAAGCATTTATGCCTAAAGTAAAGACCGATTTGTCACTTGTAACTGAAATTTTGGAAAGAGGCGTGGAGAAAATTTATCCAGATTCTTCTGATTTGAAAAAAAAATTGCTTAGCGGCCAAGTTTTACGTTTATATTGCGGCTTTGATCCCAGCGCTTCGTCTTTGCATATCGGTAATGCCATCGCTCTAGCTAAATTGGCGCAATTCCAGCGTTTGGGTCACAAAGTTATTTTTTTAATCGGTGGCTTTACCGGCATGATTGGTGATCCGACTGATAAAGGAGCGGCCCGTAAACAATTGAGCCGGGAAGATGTTTTGTCTAACGCGAATAATTTTCAGCATCAGGCGGCGGCTTATCTCAATTTTGGCGGCGATAATCCGGCGGAATTGAAGTATAACAATGAATGGCTGGATAAGCTCAGCTTTCGCGATCTCATTGGCTTATCATCTCATTTTACCGTTCAGCAAATGATCCAGCGCGATATGTTCCAAAAGCGCTTAGCTGAGGAAAAGCCGATTTTTCTTCATGAATTTATGTATCCTTTAGCACAAGCTTATGATAGC
>CAIZYV010000099.1 GCA_903937325.1 Candidatus Falkowiibacteriota bacterium
AGCAGTTAAGCCGGCGTCAGTGCCGGTAATCTTGAAATCCATGCCACCATTACCGTCTTCTAAATCTTGAATATCGGTTAAGACCTGCCATTTACGTAAATCAGCATAAGAGGCGAGGCCCATAGCAATACCAACTACCGGTTTTTTGATTGGTACACCAGCATCCATTAAAGCTAAAGTTGAGGCGCAAGTTGAGGCCATTGAAGATGAACCATTAGAACCGAGCGTTTCACTAACAACTCTAACCGCGTAAGGAAAATCTTCTTTATTAGGGATCATTGGTAATAACGCTTTTTCTGCCAAGGCGCCATGTCCGATTTCGCGGCGTCCAGTGCCACGTAGAGGAGCGGCTTCGCCGACGCTGAAAGGCGGGAAGTTATAATGATGCATGTAGCGTTTTTTGCTTTGTCCTTCCATACCTTCTAAAGATTGTTCCAGTCCAGGAGCACCAAGAGTAACAATGGACATGACTTGTGTTTCGCCACGAGAGAAAAGAGAGGTGCCGTGGTCTCGGGGAAGAATAGCAACTTCGGCGTTTAAGTTTCTGATTTCATCTAAAGCCCGGCCGTCAACTCGGCGACCTTCTTCTAAAATTGCCCGGGTAATTTCTTCATCAATTACCTTTTCTACTAGAGCTTTCACGGCCGCAGAGCGCTTATCGGCACTAATATTTTTGGAGAAAAGATAAGCATCAAATTGTTCTTTGATAGCGGCAACGGCGGCTTTACGTTCGCCTTTGGTATAATATTCTTTATTAAATAAAATATTTTTGACGTTTTCTTTCAGCCAAGCTTCACCGAGAGTAAGCAGCTCTTGTTTTTCTATTTCGCGCTGCAATTCATCTTCACTCTTTAAGGATTTTTTTACAGTATTTATTTTTTGACCGACTTGTTTTTGTAATTCTTCAATTAAGTCGATCGCCGGTTGCATTTTTTCTTGTCCGGCCAGGATGGCTTCGAGAATTAAATCTTCGGAGACTTCGTTGGCGCCAGCCTCGATCATAATTGTTTTGTTCTTGGTACCGGCAACAATCAGGTCTAAACTACTTAAAGCTTGTTCGGCGTAAGTCGGATTAAAGACGAGTTTATTTTCGACATAACCGATGCGGATGCCGCCGATTGGCCCGCGCCATTCTATTCCGGAAATTGCTAAAGCGGCAGAAGCGGCAACAAGGGAAACAACGTCATGGTCATTTTCTTGATCGACGGTTAAAACGGTGGTGATAACTTGGACATCGCGCCGGTCGTCTTGATTAAAGAGCGGACGGATGGAGCGATCAATCATACGGCCGGTCAGAACTGATTCATCGGTTGGGCGCCCTTCACGTTTAACCCAGCGGGAGCCTTTGATGATGCCGGCGGCATAAAGCTTTTCTTGAAATTCCACCATCAACGGAAAAAAGTCGGTGCCTTCGCGGGCACTTTTATTTTGCACTACAGTGGCGAGAATTACGGTTTCGCCGTATTGAACTAAAACAGCGGCATCAGCCTGAAGGGCCATTTTGCCTGTCTTAATGATGAGCTGGCGGCCAAGCCAGTCGGTACTAACAATCTTTTCCATATTTTTTTTGTTTTGCTTGGCCTTTAAATTACAGGACTGTATCGCCTTCTTCCCAATAATCATTGATTTTGGTTGTGAATCAATTACAGTACTATCTATTTAGAGGCCAGGGCATTAATAAAATTATCCTTATCGTAAAGCGGACGCTGTTAGCGTCCGATTAAGAATTTTTTGTCGCTACTAAGATCGGTAAAGTCATCGACTTCTTCAATGAGGCGAGATGAGCAAGTTTTTCTAAAAGCCATCACTTCAACTAGACAACCTTTGTTATTCTGTAAGTAAGAAACCAGGGGCAGATAATCGCCATCGCCGGAAACTAAGACAATCACGTCTAATTTATCGGCTAATTTGATGGCATCAATAGCAATGCCGACATCCCAGTCGGCTTTTTTCGCGCCGCCGGCAAAAATTTGCAAGTCTTTCATACGGACTTCAAATCCTTGTTGGCTAAGAGCTTCGAAGAAAGCACTTTCTTCTTCGCTTTCTGCCCGGATAACATAAGCAGTGGCCCGGATTAATTTCCGGTCAGCCACTGCTTTGTTTAATATTTCTTTGAAGTTAACGCGTCTGCCGTATAAATTCTTGGCAGAGTGGTACATGTTCGCTACATCTATCAAGACTCCGACGCGCTGTTCTTTGTGTTTGATCATAAATATTTATTCGTTGCCTTCTGTTTCTTCGGGGATGATTTCTACTACTTCTTCTTCGTCTTCACTGGCGACGCTGTATTTCTTTTCTTTTAATTTTTCTTCCTCTTCTTCAGCTTGTAATTTCTGAGCAATTTTCAATTTTAATTTTTCTGCTAATTCTTTGAATTGTTCGGAATTTTCTTTTTGTAAATATTTTAATAATTTGCGGCGTTCGCCAACTTTCTTTAATAAACCGCGGCGGGAAGAATAATCATGTTTATGTTGTTTCAAGTGTTCGGTTAATTGTTTTATTTCTTCAGTTAAAATTGCAATCTGTACCTGAGGAGAGCCGGTATCGGTGTCGTGTACTCGGAATTTTTTAATAATTTTCTCTTTGTTCTTTTTGTCTAACATAAATTTTGACGCTTTTTCCGAGAAAGGGGACTTTCACCCGTTTCCCAGGAAAAGTGATTGATTAAAAGACGCTTATTTAAGCGCGTTGATTTTTTTAGCTAAACGAGATTTTTTACGAGCAGCAGCGCCTTTTTTAATAACGCCCTTTTTAGCCGCTTTATCCACCGCCTTCATAACGTTGGCGAGATCTTCTTTAACGCTTTTATCAGCAGCAATAACTTTTTTCAAGCTTTTTTTAACCGCTGTTTTCATGACATTTTTTACTTTGAGGTTGGCAACTTCTCTTTTTACGCTCTTGCGCAATTCTTTCTTTGCCGATTTCTTATTAGGCATACTAAATTTTTGATAAATTAGGTAAATTATTAAAAGTATTCTTATGTTAGCACAAAACTAAAGGAAAATCAAGACCCTATTGGGGTTAATTTTGGGGTGATATTATTGGAAAAATGAGCTTTTAGCCCAAAGAAATTATTTGTAAGCCCTTTTCTTTAATTTCAGCTTCCGGCCAGAAGAGTTTATCTATTTGAAATTGATTCACTCCTAAGACTTTTTTCTCTAATGTTCGCCCGGTATATTCTTTAGTTTCCGTATTATACTCTTCCAGAATTAAAATATCACCGGCGTTAATAGTAAAATCATTTAAACGGAGTTCGTAGTTTTTTTTTCCCTCAACAATTTCTTGAAAATATTGAGGCCAGCATTTTTTCTTGATGATCATAAAATGTCGGGGTACTGGGACTTGAACCCAGAATCTCCTGCTCCCAAAGCAGGCGCCCTAGCCAATTAGGCCATACCCCGTTTTTTCCTAAAGCAAAAAAGTTATAGAGTTATAAAATTATTTTCTTAAGCAGATGCTTACAGTCATGACTTTATAACTTTATAACTTTTTTGCTTATTGTGCCCCGGGTCAGAATCGAACTGACGACACAAGGATTTTC
>CAIZYV010000100.1 GCA_903937325.1 Candidatus Falkowiibacteriota bacterium
AGCAACCATGATGAAGAGATAAACGATTTAATGCGTAAAGATCATGTTGTTGCCAATCAGACGGAGAAGGATGATGTGTATTCAACCATTCAGAGCCAGATTGATATTAAGAATCAGGATAAAGATTCTATCATGGAAAACCAAACAAATACTAAAGATAAACTTCGGGAAAATAAATTATCTGAGGCTTCAACGGCCATGGCTAACATTAAATCTCGCTTGGAAGGTGAAGCATCAAAGAATATCGCTGGTATTTCCAATTCTTCCGAATTGGCGGCAATTTTCCGGGAAGCCTTGAAAAATAATGATTATGGCATGATGGCGGCAGTGACAAAAAAATTGGCTAAGACCGGTAATTATAATGATTTGCAACGTGACTTGGGCTTAGGCACTGGTTTGGACGGGATGCTTGGTTTAGCTAAGGTGATGCAAGATAAAGGTGGCATGAGTGAACAAGATTCTTTTGGTATTCTTGCTGAACTGGGAGAAATTACTAAGGCCGGTAAACATTATCAGGCTTTTGGCACAGTGAGTATGGACGACACGGGTAAGTGGCAGGCAAATGATTATACAGAACAGCAAGCGGCGATTTTATCAGAACAATCTAAAGTGCAGACGCAATCATTTTCCCGCGATGCTAATCGTCTCGGTCTCGGCCATTATAAAGAAGGAGCCCATACCGCTGCAAATTGGGTTTTAGACGATGCGACGATTAAACTCTTTGCTTCTAAAGATAATGATTATGCTAAACAGATTGGTACTACCGGTAATGTTAATTTAATCCGCTTTATTGCTTCTAATAGTAAAAATTTAGAATTATTGGAAAAAAATGGTGCTAAGGAAGTGGCTGCTAAGATTCGTGAAATTGCTGGTAGTTCTAAGACGCCCAGCGCCGAAAATCCTAAAGCAGCTATTAAGAGCGTTATCCATTAAGATATATGCCAATACTTGATCTAAAATTATTACAACAAGAAATCGAATACGCTTCTTTAAACCAGGATTTTCTCGGTGCTTTCGAGGTTTATAATCTGGTTAAAGAATGGCTGGAAAAATCAGATTTGCGCAGGGGAAATAAAGGTGCTTATTCTCAATATTTTGATTATTTACAGAAGCTAAAATTTATTAGTTTAAATTATTTTGAACAGCCTGAAGATTATATTGATCTTTTAAAAAATCATTTTCATCTGATTTTCGAAATTCCGAATGATTTTGATCTTTGGGGAAAGCTAGAGGTCTATCTTGTGAGCTTATCTAATCTGGATGAACGTAATGAAATCAAGTCAAAGTTGAAGGCGGCTCTAGAAAGTTCCGTTAGCAATCTTTTAAAACGGTCAGATTATCCTGATAATTTTCCTTTGCTTAAAGTTGGTGATTGGGTAAAAAATTTCGTGGCCAATCTCGGTTTTGGACCATTTGATAAAGTAAAGAAGATAGAATATCTTAGTAACGACGTAAATATTAGAGCTCTAAAAGAAGAAGATAAAGAAAAAGTTCGCATCTTGATGGATATTTATGAGAAATTACTTTTACCAAGTGACGTAAAAGAGGGTTATGAAAATACGGTTTTATTCAGTGTTGACAATAAGACAATGATATTTAATCGCGGCGAAGTAGAGGAAATTAAACCTTTCGGTAAAATAGAAGGTAGGGAAGATGAAAATAAAGATAAAGATAAAGACGTGGTCGTCACTCAGGTTTTAGGCGATAGTTCTGCCGGCTTACAGGCCGCTTTAGATAATTATTCTCCCTCATCTTTAGAATATAAAGCTATTAAGCAGGAAATCGAACGCCTGCGTAAAACAAAAAATAATGTCACTTAAGAAAACTAAATCCTCGGTGGCGGTCGCCGGCTCCTTAGCTTTCGATTGCGTCATGAATTTTCCCGGACGTTTTTCTGCCCATATCTTGCCTGGGAAAATCCATGATCTCAATGTCAGCTTTTCTCTCGATCGCCTTAGCACTGGCTTTGGCGGAACCGCTGGTAATATCGCATATAATTTGGCGCTCTTACAGGAGCGCCCTTCTGTCTTATCGGCCGTCGGTGCCGATTTTTTGCTTTATCGCCGTCATCTCCTCGCGTTGGGTGCGGATTTATGCGCTTTAGCTCGTAACCAGCGAGAACGCTGTGCTTCTGCTTTTATTATGACCGATAAAGATGATAATCAGCTGTCTGGTTTTTATCCTGGTCCGGCTCTTTTGCCCGATTTTAAACGTTTGGATAAGAAAAATATAAATTATTTAATTATCGCCCCTGATTTAAAAGCTCGTATGCTGGCAGCACAAGCCTGGGCGATAAAGCGAAATTTGCCTTACATTTTTGATCCTGGTCAGCAAGTGATTAATTTTTCTCCAACTGAATTAAGAAAGATAATAAGGTCGGCCTTTTTAACGATTGGTAATGATTATGAAGTTGAAGTGATTCGTTTAGCTCTCGCTTGCTCAGATGCCGCTTCTATCAGCCCGCGCCGTCCCTTAATTATCACGAAAGGGGCGCAAGGCTCGGAAATAATCACGGCTAATAAAAGAATTCTCATTCCAGCGGTAGCAGTGCGCGAAAACTTGGACCCGACTGGCGCCGGGGATGCCTACCGTGCCGGTTTGCTTAAAGGTTTGGTGCTGGGCATGCCCTTGGTAGAGGCGGCGAAATTAGCTTCGACTGTGGCTGTTTATGCGGTAGAGAAAAAGGGGACACAGAATCATCGTTTTACTCTTAAAAATTTAGAAAAACGCTATCGTCAGAGTTTTGGCCAGGCGCTTAAATTAACTTGACGAACAAGCTTATTGCCTTTAAAATAACAAGAATATGAAAAAACATTACGATATTACTGATTTAAAACTGGCTGATGATGGCCGCCGCCGGATAGAATGGGCGGAGCGGGATATGCCCGTTTTAAACCACATTAAACAAGAAGCTTTGAAAACCAAGCCTCTTAAGGGTTTGCGTGTGGCGGCTTGTTTACATGTGACCGCCGAAACGGCCAACTTAATGCGTACTTTCCAGGCCGCCGGGGCTGAAACTTTGTTAGTCGCTTCTAACCCTTTATCGACTCAGGATGAAGTTGCCTCTGCTCTAGTCGCTTATTATCATATCCCTGTTTTTGCTCGTCATGGAGAAAATCGGGCTATGTATTATCAGCATCTACAGGCGGCGCTGGAGACTCGTCCGCACATTACTTTAGATGACGGTGCCGATTTAATTTCGCTTTTACATAAAGATTATAAAAGCCAAGCCGGTGATATCATCGCTAGTTTAGAAGAAACAACGACTGGTGTTATCCGTTTGCGTGCTTTGGCTGCTGCCGGTAAATTATTGTTGCCGGTCGTTGCTGTCAATGATGCGAGAACCAAACATCTTTTTGATAATCGTTACGGTACGGGGCAATCAACACTTGATGGTATTATTCGTGCTACCAACATGCTTATTGCCGGCAAGACCATCGTTGTTGTCGGTTATGGCTGGTGCGGACGCGGTTTTGCCAATCGGGCAAGAGGAATGGGAGCAAAAGTGGTCGTGACCGAAGTTGATGAGGTTAAGGCTCTGGAAGCGGCGATGGATGGTTTTGCCGTTATGCCGATGAAAGAAGCTGCTAAAATCGGTGACTTATTTTGTACTCTCAGCGGTGATCTACATGTTATTGACGCGCCCCATTTCCGTTTAATGAAAGATGGGGCAATTGTTTGTAATTCCGGACACTTTGACGTGGAAATTAATTTAGCCGCTTTAAAAAAGATGGCGCAGAAAGTACGCAAACAGATTCGTAATCAGGTTGATGAATATACTGTTGGTCGAAAAAAGATTTATGTCCTTTCTGAGGGCCGGCTGGTAAATTTAGCGGCCGCCGAAGGGCATCCGGCCAGTGTGATGGATATGAGTTTTGCCACGCAGGCTCTCAGTGCTTTTTCCGTTGCTAAGAGTAAAAAACTGGCGATTGGCGTGCATGAAGTTTCGGCAGAAATAGAAAACAAGATTGCCCGACTCAAATTAAAGTCTATGGGTATTAGTATTGATAAATTAACACCCGCTCAAGCTAATTATCTTCAGTCTTGGGAAGCCGGGACTTAAATCTTGATTTATTCGTTGTAATATGTTACAATATATATTGTAATAATTTACAATTATGATGAATTTTAATTCTGAAAAAATAAAGCAAATATTAGCCTTTTTTTTCTTAAATACCAAAAGGAGTTTATATTTGAAAGAGTTGGCTGATATTTTAGATATTGATAAAGGCAATCTTTCCCGTTATTTAAGTTCTTTAGTTTCTGAAGGTGTTATAAAGGCCGATATCAGCGGTCGGCAAAAATATTTTTCTTTGGATAATTCTTATTATTTATTATCGGAGTTAAAAAAAATGATTTCTTCCGAAATAAATTTGGAATCATCTCTTAGAGATTTATTATCCGGTGTTTCTGGTTTAGAAAAAGCTTATATTTTTGGATCTTATGCTTCTGGCAAATTTAAGGATAGTAGCGATATCGATCTTCTTCTTGTCGGCTCTCATGATTTAATTGCTGTTCGTCAGAAATTAGCTTTACTACAAAAACACTCAGGACGTGATATTAATATAGTTGATTATTCTCCACGTGAATATCAAGAGAAGTTAAATGAACCTGGAGAATTTTTATATAAAATTTCTCAAGAGCCGAAATTAATTTTGAAATAACATGTTTGTTAATTTTACCTTTTCTGACAGACAAATTAATAATTATTTCCAGTCTGCTAAACGAGATTTTTTGCTTGCCTCTTATAAGGAGGCAGAGATTAAATTTCAATTTTCCTATAATTGTTTTTTGAAACTGGCACAAGCTGTTTGTGCTCGTAAAGGTCTAAGAGTGAAATCAAGTTCCGGACATCATGCCGCTTTATTTTTAAAGTATGCCGAGATTTTTAAAGATGATATGTCGGCCGCAGTAGCACAAGCTATGCGCGATAAGCGCAATCGTGATTTATACGACGGCGGTATTATTATTTCCGATAAGGAAGCAGAAACATATTATCAATTTGTTAAAAAAGCTATGGTGAAGGTGGAAAATTATTTATCTCTCACTAAGTAAAAAGAAAATATATGTCTGAAGAAAATATTAAATTAATTACTTCTGAATCGGTGACCGAAGGGCATCCGGATAAGATTTGTGATCAGATTAGTGATGGTATTTTAGACGCAATGCTTACCAGCGATCCAGACAGCCATGCCGCGATTGAATGTTTTTGTACTAATGGCTTGGTAGTGGTGGGAGGAGAAGCGCGCACAAAAAATTATATTAATGTTGATGAAACTGTGCGTCGGATTTTAAAAGGTATTGGCTATAATACTCCTGATTCTGGTTTTGACTGCGATAGCGTCGGTATTATGTCGGCCTTACATGAACAAAGCACCGAAATAGCGCAGGGTGTCGACGAAAATAAAGGTGAATATTTAGAACAAGGGGCGGGTGACCAGGGCTTGATGTATGGTTTTGCGACTAATGAGACTCCAGAATATATGCCTTTGCCTATCGTTCTTGCTCATCGTTTAACCGCGCGCTTAGCGGCGGCGAGAAAAAGCGGCGAGCTTTCTTATTTACGTCCTGACGGCAAAAGCCAAGTAACGGTTGAATATCATGATAATAAAGCAAAGCGGGTAGAGACGGTAGTCATCGCCGCTTGCCATCAAGCGGAAATTCCTTTAGAAAAAGTGCGCCAAGATATTTTGGAAAAAATTATTCAGCCTATTATTGGTGGTTTACTTGATGTCGAGACGAAAATCTATATTAATTCCACTGGCGCTTTTACGCTTGGCGGTCCGGCAGCTGATACCGGTTTAACCGGACGTAAAATTATTGTTGATACTTATGGCGGTTTTGCTCGCCATGGCGGTGGTTGTTTTTCCGGCAAAGATGCTTCTAAAGTCGATCGCAGCGGCGCCTATATGGCGCGCTATGTCGCTAAAAATATTGTAGCAGCTGGTTTAGCGGATAAATGCGAGTTGCAAGTAGCCTATGCTATCGGCGTTGCTCGACCAGTCGGTTTATATCTCGATACTTTTGGTACTGGAAAAATTACCGAGGAAAAGATTTTAGCGGCGGTAAAGGATAATTTTGATTTTCGCCCTAAAGCTATTATTGATATTTTAGGTTTGAAAAATCCAGTTTTTCTAAAGACTGCGGCTTATGGTCATTTTGGTCGTCCTGAATTTTCTTGGGAGCAGACGGACAAAGCTGAAGCCCTTCGCGCTTATCTGCAAAAGTAAAATAAACGCGGCTCTTTTCGCCGCGTTTTTTAAAATATGAATTTTGTTCTCAGTTTCGGGACCTTTGATTACTTCCATCCCGGCCATGCCGCTTATTTGCGGCAGGCGGCCACCTTGGGCGATTATTTAGTAGTTGTGGTTGCTCGAGATAGTAACGTTATTAAGATTAAAAATAAACAAGCGCGGCAAGAGGAAAAAATTAGAAGAGCCGGTGTCGCTTCGTTTTTAAAACAAGAAAAAATAAAAGGACGAGCAGTTTTAGGTTTAAAGGGCGACCGTTTAGCTATTTTAAAAAAATTTCCTTTTACAGTAATTGCTCTCGGTTATGATCAGCCGGTTGATGAAAAAGTGCTTCGGCAAAAACTGTCCACCCTTGGTTTAAAGGTAAAAATAAAACGCCTTGCCGCCTATCATCCGGAAAAATATAAATCTAGCTATTGCCTTAAAGATTAATTAGAATTTAAAATTAAATAAATTTATGTTTAATTACCCTGAATTAAAAAATTTAAGCGAAAATAAATCTGAACAAGCACTCGTAACTAAGGTAGTTGTCGAACTTTTTCGCCACAGCCTTAAAGAAAATAATCCTTCACGTCCTAATTCAGAGCTTTTACTAACTCCTGAGGGCCGGGAATTAGCCATGGATCATGGTGAAGCCTTAAATCCTTCTTCTGGTGTAGCGGTCGCGGGGGCGAGCCTGATGGACAGAGCTGCAGAAACCGCAATGTTGACGATGCTGGCTAATGAGATAGGAATTGATACGGCCGATAGCTTGGCGACGATGGAAGAAAAGGTTGGTCAATATTTGCCGGTCGGCAAGAAACTGTATCGTGATGAAAGGCTCGGCTTTGCTTTAGGTAAGGGTGCGACGGGCGAGGAGGGTATGTCTGCTTTTAAAGGCGGACGGTATTTAAATTGGTTAACTAAAGACAGTGATCGTCAAGTCGTTGCGGAAAAAGATTTAATTACTACTTCTTATCTTCGTCAGGCCGGTAATATTGCTGAACTTTTGGAGAGATATCAGGCGGTTGGCAATAATTTTAATCGCTTAATTAATGATAAAGATAAGCGAGAAAAATATGGTTATAAATTGGAACGCTATTTAGTTAGCCATCAGGGCGTGGCCGAATCTTTTATCGCTAAGGTCTTAGAAATACAAGAAGGAATTTCTGCTCGCGATCAATTTGCCGATGCTTTGGGAAACGGTTGGGCAGAAAATTGTGGCGTCCATATTGAAATCATTAATGATGCAAACGGTCAGCGGAGTTTTGCGACTTATCAGGAATCGGATGGCACAAAGAAAGAATTATTAATCAGCCCAGAAACTTTGGCTGCGATTATTAAAGAAAGGGAAGATTTGGAGAAAGTTTGTCAGAAAGATTAAGATGAGATTATTGAAGAATGGGAATAATTAAATAAATTTATGTTTAAATATAAAGGAGTAAATTTAATTAAAACTGTTTATCGTCCTTACGCGCCGCTGATGAGCTCTTTGTTTATCCAAGGCTTTGGTGATAGTTTTAATTGGCACAGATTTACAGGGTTAAATTATAAATTAGCCGATTGCCTTTGTATTGATGGTGTGTATTATTATCCAGATTACCATTTTACTACTTTTGCTGGTCAGGTGGTTAAAAAAATATTTTCGTCCTCAAAAAGTTTTTTGCATTTAAAGAGGGTCACTTTAGCGGCAGAAAAGAAAGTTTTAGCGGTTAATAAGGCGGATAATCTGCGCGATTTTTTCCGGTCATATTTGGAGTATATGCCCGCCCTGGCTCTGTATCATATTTGCGATGATTTTATTGAAGAAGGCCTACGGGTGGAATTACGAAAAAAAATTTCTTCAGATGAAACTGAACAATTAATGTCTTTGCTTAATTTACCGCTTAAGCCAAATTTTGATTATCTGATGAAGCGTTGGTTCTTGAAAACAAAAGATGTTGATTTATTTATTCAGAAATATTCTTGGAATTTTTTTCGTTTTGGCCAGCACAATTTTCTCAGTCGCCAAGAAGCACAGGCTTTATTGGTTGATTGGCAAAAAGATAAAAGCTTGTCCGGGGTGGATAAAAACAGGCTAGTAACAAGACGGGCGATTAGAAAAGCTAAAAAAATTTTAGGAGAAAAAGCTTATTATATCGATATAATGCAATTTTTTATCTATTATCGTACTCATCGTACCGATATCATGAATAAAGTATTTTTTTCTTATTATAACAAGCTGTCATTTTTTGCTGGTCAATTAGGTTTAAGTTATGAAGAATTAATTCTTTGCTCTTACGAAGAGCTCACTAGCGGGAAAATACCCCGTAAAAATATTTTACAATCCAGAAAAACTGCTTTTGTCACATGTTTTAGCCACTCTGCGCTTAGCATCATTTCTGGCGCCCGAGTCGCTTATTTCCGAAAATTATGCCTTGATAAAAAGACTACTGATTTAATTAGCGGCCGCGCTGCTTTTCCGGGGAAAGTTTCCGGCTTGGTGCGGGTGATAAAAGATCGGGCTGATTTTGGAAAGCTGAATAAAGGTGATATTCTGGTCAGCTCTATGACTACCCCAAGCATGGCACCGATAATGAAAAAAGCGGGGGCTTTTGTCACTGATGAGGGAGGCATCACTTGCCATGCGGCTATTTTAGCTCGGGAAATGAAAAAGCCTTGTATTATCGGCACAAAAAATGCTACCAGAGTTTTGAAAGACGGTGATTTAGTAGAGGTTGATGCAGATAAAGGGGTGGTTAGGATTATTAAATCTTAGTTTATGCCACGAGCATTAAAAGAGAATGATTTGGTAAAAAAATTAATTACAGAAAAAGATAATTATTTTCAATTAGCTTCCCGACCTTTTACGATTCAGCGCTTTGAAATTATTGGTTTTTTTGCTTGGAAGTTCCTAAAGAGTAAGGTTTTGGCTATGCCTTTGGTTAGCGGCTCTGATGGCTGTTGGCTGGAGCAGAAAGCCTCTTTAGCTTCGTATCGTCGGCAAGGTTTAGCGATGCTGCGCCCAGGGGTCTGGTCTAAACAAAAGAAGCACTATCTTTTGGCTTCCAAGCGTCTGGCCGCTATTAGTAAACAAGCGTCTTTTTGTCGTAATAACCGTCAAAGCTTGTCCCTATTTTTTGAAAAATGGCAGACTGCTCTTGATGATTTTTCCTATTATTTTATCGCTCCTTTCTGGGTAGAAGACTTCATCTTTCCGAAATTACAGAAACTTATTAAGGATGAAAAAGAACTAGAGATAATTTCTAGTCCTGATCGGGTATTTTTCTATCAGCGCTTTCAAAAAGAGTTATTGGCAATGGGTAGACATATCTATTATTCATATTTAATCAATAAATATGCGTTTTTGACGGAATATTCTTTAAAAGAGAGACTTCTTGATCGGATGGAAATAAAAAGGCGTTGCCAGGAGATTGCTAAACAGAACTTGTCTGAAAATATTATCCAAGCAGCAAAGAAGGCGCGTGAAAACAAAAGATTATTTGCGGCTTTATATCGTCGTTTACCCGCAAAAACAGCGGTTATGGCTGATATTGTTCATGATTATGTTTCTATTCGCACAGAAAGGATTGAGTCTTATCAACAGGCTTTAGTTAGAGTTAGATATTTTTATAAATTACTTGCTAAGTTAATTGCCCGTGTGCACCCAGGTTTTTCCTATCTCGATGCCGTTTCTTTAACGAACTCAGAATTAAGATATTTTTTGTCTGGGAATAATGATTTACCTTTTGCGGAAATTAGAAAAAGATCTCAGCGGCAATTTGCTTTACTTTATGAGCGCGGCAGGGAAGAATCTATTTTCATCTATCAAGCTCGCAGTTTGCAGAAATTGAGTCAGGTTTTTTTAACAGCTTCTCGGCCGGCCGACGGTTTAATTCGAGGAATTATCGTTTCTAAAGGAAGGGCGCGGGGCAGGGTAAGGATTATTTATCGCCCGGATCAGTTTAAGAATTTTAAAGCCGGCGAAATTTTAGTATCAAATTATACTTCGCCTGCTTTCATGCCTTTGATTAAAAGGGCAAGGGCAATTATTACCGATGAAGGCGGAGTTACTTCTCACGCCGCCATTGTTTCACGTGAGCTTGGCGTGCCCTGCGTGACGGGCGCTAAAATTGCTACCAAAGTTTTGCATAACGGTGATTTAGTGGAAGTGGATGCTGATAAGGGGACGATTAAAATTATTAAAGCTAAATAGAATTTAGATTATAAAAAGAAAAACCGATGCTTCGTGAAGTATCGGTTTTTTAAATCGTTTAAGGCTTGTGTCAGAAACCGACGGTGCCGGTCACTTCTATTTTCCCGTTGTCTTCGGTGAAAATGAAGCCGGTCAATTCGGCCAATTTTGTGTCCCTCGAAATTGTTTCGTAGGGATCAAAAGCATAGGCAAGCCACTCAATCATCGGGGTGTGACCGGCCATTACTACTATCATGTCTTCCTCGGCAAATTCAAAAGCTTTATGTAACGCCTCGATCATGGCTGATTGGGTTGATTCTATTAATCCCGGGTTATAATGTTGGCATGCTTGCCACCAATTGCTTGCTTTAGCGGCGGCGACGATATTGGGATCTTTGGTAAATTGTTCAAAGATCTCGTCCGAGCCAAAGCGGGAATCGTAACCGTGTATGCCTCTGACCAGACAGAGATTATTTTCGTCTGAATATTGTTTCCAGGCGAGTATCGTTTGTCTGGTCCTTTTTAATTTGCTGCCCATATGCAGCATTACAATTTTGCCACTAACCAGTTCGTTCAGGCCGGTGATTCCATATTAAGGGTAAAAACCCCTGTAT
>CAIZYV010000101.1 GCA_903937325.1 Candidatus Falkowiibacteriota bacterium
AGCAGCTTAATTCGCTGCACTCTCTTTAAATAAATCTATGGCTACTAACAAAAAAATCAACCAGAAGGGTAAGGCACCACTAAAAAAGGCGCCTGTTAAAAAAGCCCCGGTCAAAAAAGTCTCTGCGAAAAAGGCGCCTGTTAAAAAAGCCCCGGTCAAAAAAGCTCCGACTAAAAAAGCAGTGGCCAAAAAGCCATTAGCCAAAAAAGTTGTACCGAAAAAGACTCCTGCTAAGAAAGTGCCTGCGAAGGCGCCCATAAAAGCGAAAGTACCGGAGAAAATTGTTCGTGAAGTTGTCCATCCTCAAGAAGAGCAGCTCCATAAATTATTAGCTAAGGGCCGCCTGCGTGGCTTTGTGACGGAAACAGAATTGCTTTATCTTTTTCCGGAAGTCGAGGAATATGTTTATGAATATGATGTTTTTCTTGGTGATTTGCAGAAAAATGGTATTCGTATTGCGGAAGATTCCGGCCGTATTTTAGATGTGCAAGAAAAAAATCCGAACATCACTTCTGCCAAAGCAGCCGCCGCCGTTACTTTTGATTTATCTAAATTAAGCGCCGATTCTATTCAGATGTATTTAAAAGAAATAGGTAAAGTGCCTCTTTTAACTTCATTAGAAGAAGTGGAACTAGCTAAGCGTAAAGAAAAAGGAGACAAGGAGGCGGAGAAGAAGATTATTGAGGCGAATCTGCGTTTAGTTGTGTCCATTGCCAAGAAATTTGCTGGAGCCAAAGGTTTGAGCTTGCTTGATTTAATTCAAGAAGGAAATATTGGCTTATTTAGAGCAGTGGAGAAGTTTGAATACCGCAAAGGTTATAAATTTTCTACTTACGCCACTTGGTGGATACGTCAGGCGATTACGCGCGCTTTAGCTGATCAGAGTCGCACTATCCGCATCCCAGTTCATATGGTGGAAACGATTAATAAGTTTCAACAGGTTCAACGTACTTTGATTCAGGAGCTTGGTCGTGAGCCTTTAGCTGAAGAAATTGCCGCGGAAATGGGAGAAGATATTACTAAGGTGCGTTATATTATTAAGATTTCTCAAGATACAATTTCTTTAGAAACGAGCATTGGTGATGATGAAGAAGACTCAACTTTGGAAGATTTTATCGAAGATGTGAAGAATGTAACACCGGATCGAGCTGCCGCTTTACAACTTCTACGCGATTACGTAAAAAATATTGTGGCGCAACTGTCACCGCGTGAACAGAAAATTTTAGAGATGCGTTTTGGTCTGACCGACGGCGTCGCTCATACTCTGGAAGAAGTTGGGCAGGAGTTTGAAGTTACCCGCGAACGTATTCGTCAAATTGAAAGTAAAGCTTTGGAAAAAATCAGGAAACTCAAGGGTTTGGAGAAGTTGAGAGATTATTAATTCTTCAAAAAATATTTAAGATAAGCAAAAAATAACCCCTTGACTTGGGGCTGTTTTTCTTCTAAAATAAAAGGGAAATGTTGAATTCAACATTTTTTGTTTTAAAGACAATTTAATATTCCCAGGTAGCGCAGCGGTAGCGCAGTTG
>CAIZYV010000102.1 GCA_903937325.1 Candidatus Falkowiibacteriota bacterium
GCCCTCGGCCGATTATCTGCTTATTTTCCTCATGCTTCATGGTTTATTACATCTGGCTGGTTACAATGATGATACAGAGAGCGAACGTTTAGCAATGATTGCTCGGGGCGATAAAATGATGAAAGAATTGGTAAAAAATGCTATAATTAAAGCGAAGTTGTAAATATGCGCTTATTTCGTTTTTCATTTTTTGTTGTCTTGACGCTGGCATTTTGCCTGTCGGTTTTTTGGCATCCAGTTCGGGCTTCGATAAACGAAAATGTCCGCGGTTTGGCCGATTCTTCCCAAGGTTACATTAGTTTTAACTGCCTAGATGACGATTTTGCCGGCGTGTTTCCTTTTACTTTTGAATTTCGTTTTAATGTACCGCCTTGTTCTTTTTCCCAGCATGGCGTTAATTTAGATATAGATAATAATTTTTCCGGTCTAGCTTGGAATCCGACTTTAGGTTTTATTGACTTTGGGGCAACGAGTACACCGCCAGATAATTACGCTTTCAATGTTAATTGTTTGAGTACTTGTAACGCCGGAAATAGTTGCAGTGCTTGTTATAATGAAAATAATCAACGGGTTTACGGCTGGGCAAAAGTGATAAGCAATAATTCTTGGATTGAGCTTAATAGTGTTGTTTCCCCGCAGACCAGTATTACTAATTATCTTGCTCCGACTCCCGGTATTTTTTCCGGTTATGCTTCTAGTTCTATCGGCTCTATCCGCTTCAATTGCAGTGATAATAGTAGTTGCGGCACCTTTGACCACAAAGTTTATATATGGAAGTTGGAACTTACCGAGATGTCCGCGCCGAATTGGAGCTTTAATGACGCTTGTACTAGTGGTGCTCGGAAGATTGTTTTTAAATGGTTGCGGCGCAGCGGCACACAGACCGCTTACCGCGTTATTGTTAATACAGTAAATAGCACCTCAACGCCAGTTTTTGATTCAGGCACTCTTACCGGTTCAGCCGCTCAGCTTGTTTGTCCCGGGCCTCTTTGCGGCTTTACACCTGAATATAATACGACTTATTATTGGTGGTTGCAGTTATGGAATCAGGATAACGAAGCGACCGAGCTGTTTCAATTTAATACTAATACTTACGGTAATTTAACTGATAATGTTGCCGGTAATAATGTGGCTAATCCCGATGATGCTAATTTGACCTTTACCGCTTATAAACATGAATTTCCCATCCCTTATTTTACTTGGAGTCCATTCGAAATCTTAGTGGGCACGAGTACTGATTTCAGCAGTAATTCTCGTTACTATACGACCGCTTCGCCAAATAGTAATTCTCAACTTTGTGTCGATGGTAATTGCCAATTCTTATGGACAGCGAGTGACCCAGCGGCACTTATTGCTAATGCGACACGTTCGACCACTTCGATTGTTTTTGCTAATTTACATCCCCAGTCGGTTTCTTTGCGGGTAACTGATGCCGATCTTTATACTTGTTCCACTTCTTCGCCGCTTCTTAGTATTAATTTTGCTTTGCCGCTTTGGAAAGAAGTAAAAGCGGAATAAGAGATTTATCATGTTGAAGATATTAAAAAAAATTGATATTTGCCGACCCGCTTTTAGCTTAATTGAAATAATGGCGGTTCTTTTGATTGTATCTTTAGGAATTATTGGGATAGCAAATCTATCGACGCAGAGTATTCAGGCGCAGACTATTAATCGAGGAAGTATTATTGCTTATCAATTGGCTCAAGAGGGTTTAGAAATTGTTCGTCAAATCCGCGATACTAATTGGCTGCAGGGTCGGAATTGGAAAACTGGTTTAGCTTCTGGCACCTATTGTTTTGATTATAGTAATCCGGTTTTGCGCCCGGTCGCGAGCCTTAATGAATGCAAGTTATATTTTGACAGTAATAATTGGTATTATGCGCCGACAATTGTTCCTAGTAGTGTTGTTTTTAGCAAAATACGGCGGGTAGTTGTGATTGATGCCGCTACTTCTAGTGCTAATGTTAAGGTGATAGTTAGCTGGGATGATCGCAATAAGATTATACATTATGAAGCGGAGACACAACTTTATGATTGGAAATAAGCGTCATTTTTTCGGCTTATCAAGCCGCTCTGGTTTTTCTTTGGCGGAACTGATTATTAGTCTTAGCATTATTTCTTTGCTTTCTGCTTTGTTTTTGGCGAATTATCATAGTTCTAATCAGCGGACTGATTTAATTATGACGGCGCAGACTCTCGTAACCGATATCCGTTTTTCTCAGGCTAATGCGCTTGGTTTGATAAAATATGATGGGCAGACTCCGGCGGGAGGCTGGGGGGTGGCCTTATTTTCCGACGAACAAAATAATGGTTATTATCTTCTGTTTGCCGATGAAAATGATGATGAACGATATAATGACGGGGAAGCTTCGGAAGCACTTGGTGGCCGTCGTATTGATTTTTCGCCGAATATTTTTGTTGATCAAATAACTATTAACGGCACAGAGCAGAGTCGGGCGAATATTAGTTTTCTACCGCCCGATCCGCTTACTCGTTTACGGGCGGATATCGCTACTGGGACAGTTTTAGAAATTCGCCTTAAAGAAAAGATAAATAATACTACTAAGACCGTTCGGATTAATTTTTTGGGCTTAGTCGAAGTGATTGATTAATATGAAATTTTTTCGCCGTCATTTAAGATCCAAGCCTGGTATTTCTTTGGTTGAAGTGCTTGTTTCGACGACTCTTTTTGTGATAATTTTATTATCGATGACTGAGATTTTTAAAATGATTTTAGATAGTCAGCGGCAAGCGATTGCGACACAGAATGTTCAGGAAAATATTAAATATTTTTTTGAAGTTATTTCTAAAGAAATAAGGATGGCTAAGCGCGCTGGCGGCGGCTGTTCTCATTTGCCGGCGCAGAAACGTTTTGCGACCAGCTCAAATCTTTACGGCGATATTTTATATTTAAAGAATTATCATGATGAATGCGTAAAATATTATTTATCCGAAGATAATGGTGTTGTGCGTTTTACCGTTGATCGCGGCACAGATTTTGGTTTTTTATCGCCATCGAAAATTGCAATCGACGATCTGCATTTTCTTGTTCATGAAGAAAATGGTTCTCAGGCCTATATATCCATCAATTTAAGTGCTCATTCAGTGGGCAGGGAGGAGAATTTTTCGAATATGCGCGTGCAGACGACTATTAGTTCGCGTTATTATCGTAACTAAATTAACATGACTTTAATTGGTTTACAAAATAAGCGGGGCAGCGCGATTATGCTGACCTTATTTATTCTCAGTGCTGTGATGCTGATTGTTTTTGGTGGTGCCTCGGTCGTTGTTTCGGGATTAAAAATGGGCGGAGTACAATCGCAATCGACGCGTGCTTATTTTGCCGCTGAAGCCGGGGCGGAAAGATTATTATACGCTGTGCGTAAGACAAATGAATTTGAAACCTGGGATACTTCTGGTATGGATAATATTTTTGGCACAACTACTCTAGTAAGCGGCAGTTCTTATGTTGTTAATTACGATCATTTCAATCCGATTATTTTTACCAGCATCGGCAGTTATGAGAGCACAAAAAGGAGTGTGGAATTGAACTTTTGAGTTTTGAATTTTTCTTTTAGGCTTGATAATTATCTAGATTTTTAGAGTGATAAACGACGCGTAAACGCGTCTGTTTTTTTATGTCTTTTTTTGTTCCATCTTAGAGCTGAAAAAGCTTCCCCTGATCTTAAAAAAATGATATAATTTTATTGTAAAAATACACCTTGCCGATTCCCCGGATAGCTTAATTCCGCGGTCTTGGATCAAGCGTTTATATTAGCATCTTGCTTGTGCAGATGAAACTGTCAGCGACAAAAAGAAATCGCCCAGCGCCTTTGTTATGGTTGCTGTTTTTTGTTTTTGTTTTTGCTTTTTGTTTGATTGCTATAAGACCTCTTTCCGCGGCTAGCGGTGATTATAATAAGCCAACCACCGGTACCTTAGCTGCCAGTGAATGGAATAATCTTATTAATGATTTTGTGGCTAAGAGCGGTTCACGCCTAGATGGTAATTTTAGTATCAACACCGCCACATCTTCAACTTATGCTTTAGACATCAACGGTGCTTTGCGGGCAACTAGTGTGACGGGGGCATTTTCGGGTACATTGAATGCGGCAAATGTTTCAACCGGACTTTTCGGTTCTAACACCGGTGGCGGTAATTATAATTTTCCGGCACGTATCGGTATTGGCATCGGTTCAACGACTCCGGCCTCGACTTTAACCATTGCCAATAATGGTTGGATATCTGCTTTAAATAGTGCCGGCACCGGACAAGTAAATATGTTCCGGGTTAACGCGAATGATGAGCTGGAAGTTGGCGGTGCTTTAAATATCGGTCAGTTTCAATTTGCCGAAGATAGCGGTTTTAATACTTTTGTTGATATGCCGGTCTCAGCTGCTCCCGTTGCCGGTACGGTTGAAGGTTACACGATGAAAGTTGACGGTGATAATATTTTTACGGTTTATTCTGAAGCGAATGGCAGCGGTGGTGTGCAGAATAAGCGCATTGGTATTGGTACCAGTACTCCGGCTTTTACGCTTGATGTCGCTGGCATCATTAATGCTTCCGCTCTTTATGTTGCTGGGGCACCATATATCGGTAGTCAGTGGACAACACAAGGATCCCATATTTATTATAATACTGGGAATGTTGGGGTGGGGACGACTACGCCGGGTTATAAAATTCATGCATATGATTTGACGACAGATGATAATGGCATCTTTATGGAGGGCAAATATGGCAATACTCTTCTTTCCGGACATTATATAAAGATGACACGGCCGTCGGCAAATTATTTATGGGCAAGCACCGCGGGGGGTGATTTACGCTTTTCGGTCAATGGGAATGCTCTCGGAAATCCATCAATGATACTTAGTGCCTCCGGCTATCTCGGTATTGGCACTACTAGTCCGATTGCTAAATTAGCGGTGAGTAACGGGGCTGGTAACGTCATCAACACTGGCGGTGGACAGATTAATGGCTTGCCGGCAGTGCAAACTGAAGATAGC
>CAIZYV010000103.1 GCA_903937325.1 Candidatus Falkowiibacteriota bacterium
AACCCGCCTTAACACTATTAGAAACTGATTTCTGCCCTAAACTGGAACCAATAGTTTGTTGACCAACCAAGCTGATTGGTACAGGTAAAGCGCCAGTATTTAAACGCTGAACCAATAACTTTGCCTCTTGTACATTGAAACGGCCAGAAATAACAGCACGGCCATCAGGAATACGATCATTAACAGTGGGGATGCTAATAGCATAGCCATCTAGAAAAATCGCCACCGGTTTGCCAATATTCCGTTCGGTAATGTCAGCAAACATCTTAGCCCCATCGCTATCAAATTCTAAAGAAACTTCCGGAGAACTATCTTGAGGATTAAATTGTAGGCTTGCTTTTTTTAAATTTTTACCGGATAACTCCGTATTTTTCCAACTATCACTTAAATTAATTACCGGCATCTCATCCTGAAGAGCGAAGGAAAGAGTCTGTACTTTATATTCATTTATTTTTGCCTTTTGGCCGTCCTGATCTTTAAAAGGATTATCTTTCTCAACTTTATTTAATAATTTTACAATCATCAAACTACCATCAGATTTAACGATCTGATTACTAACACTACCAATGGCTATATTCTGAATAGCTGCAGTTAAAGTAGGAAATTCGCTTTCAGTAATTGCTTCTTTAATTTCCAATTTAGCCTGATATTTATTAGCCAAAGATTGCCAATCAAGATTCTTATCACTATTTATAGTTTTTAAAGCTTCACTCGCTCGATTAGCCAGTTGCTTATTAAAAGCCTGCGCCTCAGCGTTAGGCTCGGCACTAACAGGCTTAGCATCAACCAGCCCCTGCTCTTTAAATTCTAATAAGGGAGTTTCGCCAATCAGTTTAATTGCTTCATTTACATCCTTAATACCGGCAAGTTCAGCGATAATACGATAATCACCCTGTAAAGTGCGATTAATTTGGATTATCGGTTCACTTACACCAGCGCCATTAACACGACGTTCAATAATATCGCGGACTCCTTCTAGGGCAGCCAAGCGTTCTGTCTCATTAATATTAGCGACATCAGCCTCATAAACGAGCTGGGTACCACCCTGCAAATCCAAGCCCAATACAAAAGGGCTGTCAGGGGCAGAAGGCAAGACAATAACATTATTGCTAGCTTCAGCTAATAATTTTACTCCGTTGTTATAG
Organism: Candidatus Falkowiibacteriota bacterium; assembly: GCA_903937325.1. Lineage (GTDB taxonomy): Bacteria > Patescibacteriota > Patescibacteriia > Patescibacteriales > UBA12465. The sequence continues at coordinate 1,146 of CAIZYV010000103.1, forward strand.
TAATTACCGGCTGCCAAAATAAAGCCAAGAAAAGCAAATATAATGACTAGAAGTAAAAGCCAGCGCTGACGATTGCGCTTTAAAAGATTAAAAAACTTTTGTGTTGAAAACATAAATTTTACTAATTTATTGCCAAAGATTAGAAACTTTTAAAATCTTAGACTAAAAACTCAAAAAAATCAAGGATGAGCTTTACAAAAAAAACATCCTGCCATATAATTCTTAATAATAGCAAAAAATAAATTAAAATAAACGATATGACCTTAATCCCTACCGTCATCGAAAAAGAAGGCCAAATGGAAAGAGCCTACGATATTTATTCAAGATTATTAAAAGATAGGATAATATTCTTAGGAGAAGCAATCGACGACCATGTCGCTAATATTGTAATTGCCCAGATGCTTTTCTTGGCAGCAGAAGATAAAGAAAAAGACATCAAATTTTATATTAATTCCCCGGGAGGCTCTGTCTCTGCCGGTTTAGCAATTTATGACACTATGCAATACATTAAATGCCCAGTATCAACAATCTGCGTCGGTCTAGCCGCTTCGATGGCGTCTGTATTGCTGGCAGCCGGCGCCCCTGGCAAGAGGCTCGCTTTGCCAAACAGCGAAATAATGATCCACCAAGTGATGGGTGGTGCCGAAGGACAAGCCTCAGACATTAAGATCCGCGCCGAGCATATTCTGAAAATAAAAGATAAAATGAATAAAATATTAGCGGAGCATACCGGCCAAAAAATTAGCACCGTAGAAAAAGATAGCGATCGGGATAATTTCATGAGTTCTGAGGAAGCTAAAAAATACGGCTTAATCGATAAAATAATTTCTCGAGAATAAAAAAACAAAAAATGCCCGTTTAATGGGCA
>CAIZYV010000104.1 GCA_903937325.1 Candidatus Falkowiibacteriota bacterium
AGGTTTCTCTGTGTCAAAGGCATAAAAAAAATCAATCCAGCCCCTTTTTTTATCTAGGTGATAGGAAAGGAAAGTAAAGGTTTTAATTTTATTTTTTGGTAGTGCCATATACTATTTTAATTCTCCCCAGTTATCGCCCACGGAAGCTTCCACGATTATCGGCACTGATAAAGGCAGGGCGTTTGCCATCAATTTTTTCAAGGGTTCAATATATTGTTCCAGCTTATCCGCTTTCACTTCAAAAATCAATTCATCGTGTACTTGGAGCAAGAGACGAATATCATCTTTTTTATCTTGAAGATAAGTATTGATATCAAGCATCGCTTGTTTTATCATATCGGCGGCCGTTCCTTGAATAGGCATATTAATTGCCATTCTTTCGGCCGCTCGTCGGATAAGCGCCATTTCTGATTGCATTTCCGGTAAAGGTCTTTTGCGTTTAAAAAGTGTTTCAGCGTAACCTTTATCTAAAGCTTCGGCAATGAAGTTGTCCATCATTTTTTTGACGCCAGGATAGACTTCCAGATAACGGTCGATAAAATCTTTGGCGTCGGCATAACTTATTCCTGCTCCCTGGCTAAGACCGTGCGGTCCTTGTCCGTATAGTATGCCAAAATTAATCGCTTTAGCGGCTCGGCGCATTTCTTTCGTTACCGCTTCTAATGGTACGCCATTAATGGCAGCGGCAGTGGCAGAATGAATATCTTCTCCGTCGCGGAAAGCGGTTATCATTTTTTCATCTCGGGAAATGTGAGCAGCTAAGCGTAGCTCTATTTGCGAATAATCAAGACTGAGTAGGCGGTAGCCTTTTTCTGCTTGGAAAGCGGCACGAATTTCCTTACCTTCTTCGGTGCGGGTGGGGATATTTTGCAGATTTGGGTCGGTTGAAGATAAGCGCCCGGTGGCAGCAATGCTCTGGTTGAAACTGGTATGAATGCGTCCGTCTTGTGTATTAATCATTAGCGGCAAGGCGAGGACATAAGTATTTTGCAGTTTGCTTAATTCTCGATATTCCTGGATTAAAGGGATAAGATCATGAGTGCCAATCATCTTCTCTAATTCATCATCGGCAGTCGAAATACCAGTTTTGGTTTTTTTCAAGCCGCGGCTGTCTAAATGTAAAACTTCAAAAAGAATATGCTGTAGTTGTTTGGGTGAATTAAGATTAAATTCTTGCCCAGATAACTTGTAGGCCTCTTTTGTCAGGTCGACAAGTCTTTTTTCTAATTTTTTTGATAAGACCGATAATGGTTCCGGGTTAAGTTTAATGCCTCTTTCTTCCATTTCCGCGAGAACTATGAGCAGTGGTAATTCTAATTCTAAGAAGAGCTTGCTTAGTCCGTTTTTTTTCAGTTCTTGACTAAGAATTTTTTGCAGTTGCCAGGCGCAATCGACGTCTTCACCGGCATATTGCGCCATTTTTTCGGCCGGCACTTGAGAAAAAGAGATGGCGTCTTTGCCTTTGCCGATTAATTCTTCGGTACTGATTTTTTCCCAGCCGATTTCGCGGAAGCTGACGCTGTCGAGATTATGCTGCCGATTTTCCGGATTAAGCAGATAAGAGGCAAGCAAGCTATCAAAACTGATACCGCACAGATTGATGCCGTTATTTTTTAAGATACGCCAATCAAATTTTAAATTATGACCACATTTTTTGATATCTTCCGCTTCTAAAATTGGCTGCAGTTTTTTCAGCCAAGTGTGGCCGGATTGTCCGTTTTGTTGATAGCTGAAGAGATCGGCAGTTTTACCGCTCTCGGCTCCGAGATGCAGATAATAAGCTTCTCCCGTCTGCCAGGAAAAAGAGAGTCCGAGTAGTTTGGCGGTCAGCGGGTCTAAGCCTTCGGTTTCCGTATCAATTGCAAAAGCTTTCTGCTTGTTTAATTCTTTAAAAAACAGATTAAAGCTCTCTTCGTCTTTTATCAGTCGATATTTTTTTTCTGTTTGATTGCGGGTGAACTTATCAGTATAAGTTGTTGCCACTGTTTTGTGGTCTTTTTGATGTAAGTTTTTTAGCTGTTTGAGCTTGCCGAGCAGCGAACGAAATTCTAGTTCTTGAAACAAGGTAGAGGCCTTTTCTTCGTCAAAAGAATCGACTCGCAGACTCTCCCAATTAATATTTATCGGCGCTTCGCGATTAATAGTCGCCAAGTGTTGGCTTAGATATGCTTGATCTTTGCCGGCTAAAAGTAATTCTTGCGTTCTTGTTTTAATGTCTTCATTTTTTTCCAGAGCGGCATAAACGCCGTCTAAGGTTTGAAATTTTTGTAATAGCTCCGTCGCACCTTTTTCGCCGATACCTTTAACACCGGGAATATTGTCGCTAGCATCACCGCGCAAAGCTTTGTAATCAATAATCTGATCGGGGCGAAGGCCATATCGTTCTTGCACCTCTTTAGCGCCATAAAGAACGCTTTCATTTAAACCCCGGCTCATTGTGTAAACGCTGGTGCGTTTATCAATTAGCTGTAGAGTATCCATGTCGCCGGTAATGATTATACTTTGCCAGTCGGTTTCTGTTTCGGCTTGTTTGGCGATAGTGCCGATGAGATCATCGGCTTCATAACCGTCTAATTCAAAAATTGGGATATCTAAAATTTTTGCTACTTCTTTTACTAAAGGAATTTGTTCATATAATTCATCCGGCGCTTTTGTGCGCGTGGCCTTATATTCTTTATATTCTTCATGGCGAAAAGTGGGGGCGGGGCGATCAAGCGTTAATACAGCATATTCCGGTCCCAGTTCTAAAAAAGCTCTCAGGATGAAAGAAGTAAAACCATAAACAGCGTTAACTAGGCGACCATCCTTGGTCGTCAAAGTTGTCGGCAGGGCGTGAAAACTGCGGTGGATGAGGGCGTTGCCGTCTATAATTACAAATTTTGCATTATTTTTTTGCATATCTTTATATTAGCACGAGGCGCATCCGATAGGCAAAAGTCGGAACGGTCTTCAAGGGGGCGGTGAAGATAGACTTTATAGCTTAGAGAAAGTTTATTTACATCACTTTGCCTAATACCGAAAGAAAAGGCAGAATTAACTCTGTAAACGTACAATTATTGACATAATATATTTAATATGATGTACTACTGCTTGTAAATGTTCTTTTTCTTTAAAATTGAAAATCAACTTGTGCAATTGGTCATAGCCAAAAGATGCTTAAATATTAGGCATTTCCTGGCTATGACCACTAAGGTTCATGGTTCCGCCTCGGATTAGGGGAAAACTAAAAAGCGCAAGGAGGTATTATGAGCGCAAAAAGTAAATTTGCATCAGCCGATCTGAGCGTCGGAACAATTAACGCCGTTTCTAAAAAAACCGGCGGGGTTAACATTTTCGAACTAGCTCACAGGTGGCAGAAAAAAGATGGAGTGATTTATTTGTCTGTTACTTCCGATGGCACAACCGGTTCCGAGTGGATTGACCGATTAAGAAAGAAAGGTTTCTTAATTGGTGATTATGCTAGAAGTGTGCTCTGTTCGAAAAAATTCAAACCGACCACGGGTGTAACTACCGAGATTGCCATCCTCGAAGGAGAGCTATTTAACGACAGTGACCGCACTACTAAAAAAATCAATGTTGAAGCCAAAAGACGTAAGCTGAAGAACATTAGAGTTGAAGCAGCCTGCTTAATTAGCGAAAACTTCTCAGTCGAAGAGTTAAAGGCTATGGATATTTCTTGGATTGTTTTTATGCACAAACTAATTAATAATCCTGACGGTGATCCTAGCCTGCTTGTTGCAGATCACGGTAGTCGCATTTCCCATTTGTTTTTAGGCTGTGAGACGCCTGGCGGCAAATTTGTCCGTAGTTGCGGATTTGCATTTGAGTCGTAGTTTTGAGGCCTTGATTTATAAACACAATGTTTATATATCAAGGCCTTTTGTTAAAAAATATTCTCTATTTTTCTTTCCTGATTATTAGTGAGGAGACATTCTAGCTCCTCGGATGCAATTAATTTTTTCCTAGAGTCTATTTAATATTTGATTTTGTGACCAAGGATGGTTTTTATTTTTGCGGGCTTGATTTTATAGTTTACTCGGCCTAGGCTGAGATGATATACTAAAAATAAGCTATATCATTTTTTTTATGCTTAAAAAAGAGATAATCATTGCTGGTTTGAAAGTAAATTATCTGGTGAGCCAGGATTTTCAAGCTGAACACGCTCTCGTTTTTTTGCCCGGCTGGCAATCGCCGGCTGATCTTTTTTGTTCTGTTATGGCCGATACTTCTAATTTGATTGCGCTTAATTTGCCCGGTTGGGGCGGTAGTGAGCGCCCGGAGGCTAGCTGGGGCTTGGCTGAATATGCGGGGTTTTTACAAGAATTTCTTGGTAAGTTAAACATTAATCATCCCATTTTGATCGGCCATAGCATTGGCGCGGCGGTGGCGGTGGAATATCTAGATAAATTGGCGTCGGCAAAGAAGCTTATAATTATTGGTGGAGCGATTATTCGAGAGAAATCTTTCAAGACAAATGTTTTTTGGCTGGGAGCGAAGATTTTCCGTTTTTTCTTGCCTTTTGTTGGCCGGGATTGGCGTCGGCGCTTATCAGCTGGCCTTATTAATTCTGATTATGCTCAGGCCGGTGGTTTAAGTGATATTTATCAGCGGCTTATTAAGGAGGACGGGCAAGAGGCTTTTAGGCGTCTACACCTACCAACTGCTCTTATTTGGGGAGAGAACGATCAAGATACCCCTTTTTCTCAAGCTTTAAGATTAAAAGCAATGCAAAGCACAGCTTCTTTAGATTCTATACCTTTTGCCGGGCATTATTGTTTTTTGGATCAGCCGAGTCTTTTTAAAGAAGCTATCAATAAATATTTATGAATATTTTGCGGTCTTTAATTTATATTTTACAAAGGGAGTCTTATGACGCCAGTCGTTTTTTATCTTTTGTTTATCGTGATTGGCGTTTTTGGCAGTATGAAAAAAGACAGTCTATCGACTGGACGCTCAAAGCCCGATTATTGTATATAGTTTTGTGTTTATTACTATTGCTTATTTTTACCGTCGGCTTTTATTTTTTGTCTTGGCGCGCATTTTATCTGCTGCTAGTTATTTTACCTGTCTTACCTTTGCTTAGTTTATTGTCTTTAGTTTTATTATCACCTTTTGATTATTTACTTAAGTATAGGATGATTAGTCGGGCTCAGCATTTTTTGGCAGATAATAAAATTGTCGTTATCGGCATTACCGGTAGTTACGGTAAAACTAGCTTAAAGGAAACTTTGGCGATTGTTCTTAGTAGCGGCTTTAAAATTGTTAAGACACCAAATAATATCAATACTGATTTGGGCATCGCCGCCTTTATTCTATCTCATCGACAGGAGCTGGCTGCCGCTGATTTTTTTATCGTGGAAATGGGCGCTTACAAAATTGGAGAAATTGCTAAGACGTGTTCTTTGGTTAAGCCTCAATATTCTTTTTTAAGTGGTATTAATGAGGCACATCTTGAACGTTTTGGTAGTTTGGAGAATACGATTCACGCCAAGTTTGAATTAGGTGAGAGAACAGCTAAGAAAGTTATTTTGAATTTTGACGATATTAATATAAGAAACAATTACGTTTCTTTTAAATTGCCGTCTTTTGTTGGTGTTGATCATACATTAGCCAGCGATGTGAAAATATTGCCCGATTTCGGCGGTTTATCTTTTCATTATGATGGCGAACTTTTTTCTACTCCTTGGCTTGCCGAACATAATATTACTTTAATAATTATGGCTTTGGTTTTAGCCAAAGAACTTGGTTTAGATTTGAAGAAAGCAATTACGCCTCTTGCGACTGCGCCTTTTTTCAAAAATCGTTTGGAACCAATTCATAATTACGCCTCTCAACTAATGATCATTGATGATAGTTATAATGGTAATTGGTCCGGATTTGTTAGCGGCCTGTCTGTCCTCGGCCGCGCCACTGGTCGTAAACTCGTAATTACTCCCGGGCTCGTGGAGCTAGGCGCGGAAAAAGAAAGTCGCCATCGCGCTTTGGCCCGTTTATACGCGGAAAAAGATCTTGATTTAGTGATTTTGATTAGTAATAGTGCGACTGCTTACATTATTGATGAGTTTCAGAAAATTTCTTTTATCAAATATAAAGTTTATCCGGATTCTTTGTCTGCTCATAGGGATTTGGCGTCCGTTTTGCGGGCGGGCGATACAATTATTTTTCAAAACGATTGGCCCGATAATTATAAATAATTTATTTTATGAAAAACATTAAAACCATCGGCGTTTTTTTTGGAGGAAAAAGCCCAGAGCATGATATCTCCATTATTACCGGGCAATTGATTATTTCCGTTTTGAAGAAAATGCCGGAGTATAAAGTTATTCCTGTTTATTTGGATAAGGAAGAAAATTTTTTTATTGATGATAAACTTGGTTCTCTAGCTTTTTTTAGTGCTGCTGATTATCAGTCGCATTTGCGTGATTACGGATCTTTCCGTCTTGATCTTGATGCTTCGAGCGATTGTTTAGTGTTTTCGAAAAAACATTTTTTTTCTAGTCGCCATATTAAAATTGATTTGGTTTTTCCAGCTTTCCACGGTAATTTAGGTGAGGACGGATCGATGCAAGGCTTGTTGAATGTTTTTAATGTGCCTTATGCCGGTTGCGAGGTTGCAGCCTCGGGCATTGCGATGAATAAAGTTTTGACGAAAATATTTTATCAGGGGCTCGGTATCCCAACAGCTAAATTCTTAGCTTATAACCGCTCACAATGGGAAGAAGGGCGGACGAAAATTTTGACCGAGATAAAAAATAATCTTTCTTGGCCGGTTTTTGTTAAGCCGCCACATCTCGGTTCTTCTATTGGTATTACTAAAGTCAGTGACTTTAAAGATTTGGAACAGGCCTGCGAGGTCGCTTTGCATTACGATGATCAGTTGCTTGTGGAAGAAAGCGTTGAAAATTTAGCCGACGTCACTTGCGCTGTGCGCGGTTATAAACATCCTCAAGCCTCATTATTACAAGAGTCTTCTTTTGCTGATGATCTTTTTAGCTACGAAGATAAATATTTGAGTGATGGTGGCGCGCAATTAGGACAAGCAGAAAAGAAGATAATTATTCCCGCTAATCTTGATAACGCTACTAGTACCGCTATTCAAGCCGCTTCTTTAAAAATATTTAGCTCTCTTGGCTGTTCTGGCATTGCTCGTTTTGATTTTCTTTATAATAAAGTGAGTAAGCAATATTTTGCCAATGAAATTAATCCTTTCCCCGGTACTCTTTATCATCATCTTTGGCAAAAAAGCGGCATTGAGCTGGATGTCTTAGTGCGCGGCTTGATTGAGGACGCCATTATCCGCCAAACAGAAAAAAATGCTTCAAAGTTATATCCTAAAGAGACAAAATGCTTTTCTATCTTTTTTTGTGTATCAAATTCGGGTTTGAATTTATAGAACTGCCAACCATCAGGAAGTAAATATTCCCGTTTCACATCGTCGGTATATTTACCAAAAGTAGCATACAAAACATGTTCTTTGAGGTAAGGTTTCAGAAGTCTAGATTCGTCCCACCATATTCCAGCTCGCTCAATTTCTTGTTTTGTAAAAGGTAACGCAGGATGAAAGTTGCCGGTTAAACCCCACACATCATTGGTTGGAATCTCCCAAATTCTGAAAAATCCTAGAATATGATCAATGCGATAAGCGTCAAAATATTCCGCTAATTTTGCAAAGCGTTTTCGCCACCAACTGTAACCATCTTTGGCCATTAATTCCCAGTTATA
>CAIZYV010000105.1 GCA_903937325.1 Candidatus Falkowiibacteriota bacterium
ATCTTAAATTATAGTATTCGGGCATTTTACCAGAGAATACCTTCTGGTTAGATAAAGTAAAATGATTTGAGATAATTTATTCTTCAATTATAGAAAAATTAGCAACAAATTTATGAAAATATTCAAAGCCACGATTAAAGATCTTCAGGATATTAACCGTTTGAATGATAAATATTTTAAAGAAATTAGAGATTTTAAAGAAATTATCGAAGGCAGTCATGATTATTTTTATGTTGGCGTTGAAAACGGTAAAATTATTGGATTTAGTGGTTTTCATTATTACGCCTGGAATAATTCAGCTTCAGTAATAGATATTTTTGTGCATCCTGATTTTCGTAAAAACGGACACGGTACTAAGCTGATTAAAAAAATTATTAAAGAAGCTAAAGCTATTAAAGCCAGGGTGATTATGGCCGAAGCTCCTTCTTTAAGTAATGCTTTAATTGCTTATTTAAAAAATGGTTTTCGTGTTTGCGGATTTAATGATAGATATTATAATAATACAGGCAAAGAAATTGCTATGTTTTTGTCTAAAGATTTAAATTAATATTAGTAATTAATATAAAATATGAATTTCGAAAAATATAAGCTATCACAAGGCAATATTATGATTGCTTTTTCTGATAAAAATTTGAGTATTGGTGTTTTAGAAATAAATCCAGGCCAAGAAATGGCAAAACACAATAGGCCGGTTTTAGAGTCGTTATATCAAATTTCTGGTTCTTGTTTGATGAAGATTTTTAGCGACGACGAAAAAATAACGGAAAAAATCTTACAAGTTGGCGACTCGCTAGATATTGAGCCTAATAAATATCATATACACACTAATCCGTTTGAAGAGAAGTCTATTACTCTTTGGAAGGCCAGTGGCGATATTACAGAAATTATTGAAAATATTAGAAAAAATAGTGAATTATAAAGATTAACTGATATATAAAATTATGAAAAAACTAATTTCAAGCAATCCCGCCAAAGATTACGAATTTGTTGGGGAAGTAGCAATTTCTACCGATGAAGAGATTATTGAAAAGGTGACCGCAGCGAATAAAGCAAAGTCTGTCTGGAAAGAAACAAACATAAAAGAAAGGATAGAATTTTTAAAGCCAATTTTTGAAGAATTTAAAGCCAGGGCGGACGAAATTTCCTTATTAACTACAAAAGAAACAGGCATTGCATTGTCTGAGAGCCAAGCTAACACTAGTGGTCATCTTGTTAAGATAAAATGGTTTTTAGATAATGTTGAATTGGCGCTGGCCGATGAAATAACCAGCGAAGACGATAAATCAATTCATAAGATTATATATGAGCCTATTGGTACGGCTGCCGTTATTACCCCTTGGAATCATCCTTTTGGCATGTTCGTTTGGGGCGTAATTCCCAATCTTCTGGCCGGAAATACAGTTGTCTTTAAAATATCTGAGGAATGCCCACTGGTTGGTAAATTAATTGAAGAAATAATGAGTAATCATAATTTGCCGACCGGTATTTTCTCTGAAATATATGGTGCTGGTGATGTGGGCTGGCAGCTTGTCAACGAAAAAATAGATCTAATTTGGTTTACTGGGAGCACAAAAACCGGACAGCAATTATATAAATTGGCCGGGGAGAAATTTATTAAAGCTATTTTAGAATTAGGTGGATCAAACCCCTGTATTGTCTTTGAAGATGCAGATATTGAAAAAATTATCAGTAAAATCTATATTAAGAGATTCAAACTTTGCGGACAAACTTGCGATGCTCTAAAAAGATTGATTATCCATCGTTCAGTTTTTAATGAAGTCGTTGAAAAATTAAAAAATGAAATTGAATCAAAAAAAACAGGCGATCCGGAAAATCTCGAAACTAATATAGGCAGTTTAGCTGCCCAAAGGCAACTTACTTTATTGGAAGGTCAGGTGAGAGATGCTGTTGACAAAGGCGCTAAGATAATTACTGGAGGCGCCCCCTTAAATAATATAAATGGCGCCTATTATTTACCGACCTTATTAACAAATATAAGTAAGGATATGCGGATTTGGCACGAAGAAGTATTTGGCCCGGTATTACCAGTCATTTCTTTTGAAACCGAAGAAGAGGCAATAAGTCTTGCTAACGATACAATTTACGGATTAGGGGCAATTATTTTCACAAATGACGCTGCCAGGGCGATGAGGGTTGCTTCTAAAATCGCATCTGGAACGGTGGAAATTAATAATACAACTCATTGGCTGTCTTGCAATCCTTTTGGTGGCTATAAGAAATCAGGCATGGGTAGGGAGCACGGTATAGCTGGATTTAGGGAATTATGCCAATTGAAAGTTGTCTCAATGGATAAATTTAGATAATTTTATCTAGTATATTATCAAAGCGATTAGTATACTGAAACTTATATAGTTAAAAAATAATTATTTTGGTATATGATAAAAATTAATTAATTATCCTTATGTTTATTATTTTTAAATGGCTGAGCAGCGTCGCCGCTATTTTGATTGCCGCCTATTTTTTACCCGGCGTGGTTGTGGCCGGTTTGTGGAGCGCTATTATTCTTGCCTTAGTCTTGGGTTTCTTAAATTTAGTTATTAAGCCCCTGTTAGTACTTTTGACTCTGCCTATCAACATTCTTACTCTTGGTCTCTTTACTTTTGTTATCAATGCTCTATTAGTACTCTTAGCTTCCAGTATGGTTAAAGGCTTTATCGTTGGCGGTTTCTTTAACGCTCTTCTTTTTAGTTTGATTCTCACTATTATCCAAGAAGTTTTTGAATTACTCTTAAAGAAAGAAGATTAATTAAGTATCAGGGAGATTAATAAAAAGACCGGGTTTTATCCGGTCTTTTTTGACAATTAAAGCTAAGACATGCTATTTTAGCAGATAAGATCAGTTCATTTTTAATCTTTACTAAAAACCTATATAATGCCACTTGCAATCACCTTTATTAGTCTCGCTCTAGGTCTGTATAGTCTGGCCATTTTGTCAGAGCGTTTCAGTAAAAAATTGAAGTTATGGATGATTATTGCTTTTATTACCGCTTTTTCTTGCGATTTAGTGGGGACATCTTTGATGTTCTTTCGGGCTGTTAATAAATTTCAGCTCAGCTTTCACAGCTCTTGCGGTTATGCTGCCTTGTTTTTTTATGGGGCTTCACCTTATTTGGGCTTTAAGTGTAATTAGTCATCGCGGAAGAAGAGAAGTTTATTTTCATCGCTTTTCTATTTGGGCTTGGATAATTTGGCTTTTCGCTTTTTTCAGCGGTATCCCTAGGGCCTAATTTGCTCTTTAAAAAGAGCGGACGTTTATCTTTTGATAAACGTTTTTTTATTTTTTCGTCAAAGATCTTTATTTATGCTATAATCTCTTTGTCCTTATATTTCTTATTATTTAATCTCCTCTTGTTATTATTTTTTACGATTTTAATTAACCACAATAATATGGAAAAGAATTCTAAATTGATATTTTTTGGCTTAATTCTTGGTCTTAGCTTGATTGCTGCCGCTTTCGTTGTTGCCGCCTCTTTGCTAGAGATAAGGAAATTGGATAATATTGTCGCTGTTTCTGGCTCCGCCAGACAAGCGGTGACGGCTGATTCTGCTCGCTGGACCAGTAATTTTTCCAGAACCGCGACGGTTGATCAATTGAAAGATGGTTACGCCAAAATGAAGGCAGATGAAAAGGCTGTTAGTAATTTCTTGCTTACTCAAGGCTTCGAAGGTAAATTTGAAATATCCCCTGTTTTTATGAGTGAAATTTGGAAAAATGATGGCAATGCCCCTAAAGAATATAATTTAACCCAAAATATCGAAATTAAATCCGACGACGTTAATAAGATGAAAGAACTGGCAAAAAACGGTGATAAGTTGGCAGAGCAGGGTATTATTTTTTCCGCTAATTCTGTGGAATATTATTATAGTAAGTTGCCGGAAGTCAGAATTTCTTTATTACCAGAAGCGATAAAAGACGCCAAGAAACGGGCAGAAGCGATTGCTTTAAGCAGTGGTAAGCAGGTTGAAGCGGTAAAATCGGTTAGTATGGGTGTCGTACAAGTAATGCCGGTTGGCGCCGTGGAAATTTCTGATTACGGTTCTTATGATACTTCTGGCATTGAAAAAGAAGTAATGGTTACCGTTAAGGCATCTTTTGGCCTCAAGTAAAATTATTAAAAACGGCTCTTTTGGCCGTTTTTTAATTGGCGGATTAATCCATTTTAATAGAAAAAAATTTTGTTATTTAAGTTGTACATTTTAAAATAAAAAAGGAGATTGTTTTATGGTAAAGCATAAGTGTATTTATTGGCGCCCTGATTTGCACCAAAATAAAGAAGGTGAATTATTCGCTAATGTCCATTTGTTAATTGGTTGTAATCAGGGCAAAATTATTGATAGGCAGGTAATGGCTGATGAAATTCGTGAGACTTTTCCTCAGGCCGAGCTTAAAAATATTTTTGCCGGCAACATCAAGCTATCCTCTTGTTTTAATGGTTTCCATATTGCTAGCTGGAATGAGCATATACCAAAACAAGATTATCCTGGTTGGCAGCAATCTGAGCAGGGGATGCCAGAATATTCATGGTAAAAAATCCTCACATTTTTTTCTAAGCCCTGAGATTTATTCCAGGGCTTTTGATTAATAAAATATTAAATTTGGTATATACTTGATATATTCGGTGATGTATCTGTTTACCCTTGTATTATGGATTTTTTTTGATTTTTACACGTAATATAAACAGCATCAGCTTAATTTATTCAATATCTATGTCAGAATATAAGTATTATTTGCGAAAAATTGATAATTCTTCTTCCAATTTATTGATTTTAGAATTAAAACCAAAAGATAATCAACCGATTTTTTCTTTTCGGCCCGGGCAGTATGTTTTAATTGCTTATCGTGATAAAAGAGGAAAAATGACGGATAAGCACGCTTTTTCTATCGCTAGCTCGCCGACGAAAAGAGACTCTTTGCTTTTTGGCATTAGAGTTCAGGGTGATTTTACTAAGGGCCTAGAGTTATTAAAGATTGGCGATGAACTTTCTGTTGCTGGTCCTTATGGCGACTTTTGTTATGATGAGCGTAAACATAGCTCGGTGGTGATGATTGCCGGCGGCATTGGTATCACGCCATTTTTTAGTGCTTTAAATTATGCTAGCGATTTGGGTATTAATAATCACTTAGCCTTGCTTTATAGCGCTCGCAAAATTGAAGATGCTGCTTTTTATAATGAAATAAAAGATTTGGCTGTAAAAAATAAAAATATTACCACTTTGTTTTCTTTTACCGAAGAAGCTGTTGTTTTTGAAAAAGAGGGAATAATTAATCAGCGCTTTGATGCTGGTATTATTAAAAATTTTGTGGGGAGAGTTGATGATAAGATTTTTTTTATTTGCGGCCCGAAGCCTTTTATGGATGCTATGGTTGTAAATTTGAATGTTTTAGGTGTTGGCGCAAAGCAAATTAAAATGGAAGAATTTGTGATGATTCCTCGTAAATCAGTTTTAATCCCTTGGCGTAATTTTGCTTATGCTGTTGGGGTAGCGGCTGTTTTATTTGTGACTGCTTTCAGTTTAATTAATCGGACGACGGCCGTTTCTTCTGGTTCAAAAAATGTTGATACTTCTTTATTGGTGCAGGTAAATCAAGGAGCGATTGAACGCTTAGTTTCTATTTATGAAGCAAAAAATAAAGCTTTAGTCGATTTAAATCAGCAGATAATAGCCGCTGGTCTTAATGGTGGCACGTCGGCGCCGGTGTCTTCGTCTAATCCAGCTTCGGAATCTTCCAGTGTTAAGCCGAAGACAGTTCCTGCTCCGGCGACTCTCGTTAATCCTACTCCTGTTCAAGCTTCGCAACCAATTTCTATTCCGCGGCCGCGTACCCGTGTTTCTTAATATTCTATTTTTTATATGACAAAAAAATCTATAATTCTAAAAATATTTTTTCTTTTTATCTTGTTTTTTTCTATTTCTTGGTTTGCTGAAATGCCTATTAGTTTAGCTGATAATGATGACTGGGGGGAAGATGAGTACTATGAGAGAGGGGAAGATAACGATGATGATGAGGACAAATATTATGATGAAGAAGAGGCGGCCCCTGACGATTTTATGGTTACCCCTTCAATTGTTTCTCCTCAAGATGCACTGCAAGAAATAGAAGTAAAACAAGAAATTAAGCAGTTTTCGTATCAAGATTTTATTGATACGGATAAAGATGGTATTGCTGATGTGCGCGATCAGTATCCTCAAGAAGATGATTTTGCTTATTTATTAGTGGATAATAATAACAACGGCGTAGCCGATGATTTAGAAAAATTGTTAAAATAAATTTGTGCTTTATCGTGAATTTACAGCTCTAGGCAGCGATATCGCTGTCGCTATTGATTTTAACGGTGGTGATGCTTTAATGCTTTTAGATGAAATTCAGGCTGCTATTATTGATTTTGACAAGAGATTTAGTCGTTTTATTAAAGGCAATGAGCTCGCTCTTTTTAATTCCTCTAAATCTTTAAAACGACATTTAAGCTCGGAGATGGCTGATATATTATTAACAGCGCAAAAATATTATTTTGAGACTGATGGTGTTTTTGACCCTAGTATTATCGACAGCTTGGAGACAGTCGGTTATAATCGCTCTTTTACTCTTCTTGATAATCAGTTAGCGGATGATTTTCAAGCAATTGATTTAGTTGACCTGCAGGCACGCTTTAAGGCTCGGCCGCTCATGTCTGCTTTGCAAATTAAAGGTCGGCAAGCTTCTGCTCCTCTTGATTTTCGTCTTGACTTAGGTGGCATTGGTAAAGGCTATATTGTTGATTATTTGAGTCATCGTCTTTTGTCTGAGGTCGATAATTATTGGTTTTCTGCTGGTGGAGATATTCTGGTTGCTGGTAATAGCGATGGGTCTCTCGGTTGGGAAATTAGTGTTCAAGATCCTATGCATCCGGAAGCAGACATCTTTTCTTTTTATTCACACGGTAAGAAGCTTGGTATCGCGACTTCCGGTATTTTTAAGCGACGAGGACAATCTGGGGGTTTTGCCTGGCACCATTTGATTGATCCAAGAAGCGGCTTGCCGGCGCTTAATAATATTATTTCGGTTAGTGTTATTGCTAACTCTGCTTTGCGAGCAGATATTTTTGCTAAGACAGTTTTAATTTTAGGAGAAAAAGAAGGTTTAGATTTTATTGATAAACAAGCGGATGCCGCTGCTGTTATTTTTTTAAAAAATGCAGCGCCGCTTTTTTCTCAACGCTTGCCTTTATTTTTAAAAAATATATGAAAACTAAACAACGATTAATTTTATTTTTCTCCGTTGGCGCTTTGTTAACCTTTTCGCTTATTTTGCTTAATATATTACCCTTAGCGGCTCAGGATAACTATCAATTAGATAGCGATTACGATGGCTTAAGTGATCAGGTGGAGTTAAATATGTACCATAGTGATGAGAAAAAGGCAGATACTGACGGTGATAATTATTTAGATTCAGCGGAAATTTTAAGTGGTAACGATCCGCTCGATGCTGCTGACCCAGGAATTATTTTAAGCAAATCAGTATCATTAGATATCGCCTCTCAAAGCGCCGATTCTAGTATTTTACCTTGGCAGATTTCTCGAGCTGCCGGTATAACGTCTTATCTATTAATGTTTTTGATAGTTATTTTAGGAACAGGCATGACGACGGCTTTTATTTATAAATACTTAAGTCCGGTGAAAGCTTGGCTGGTTCATAAGTATTTAAGTCTAGCTTTAGGCCTGGCGTTAATTTTCCACATATTTTCTTTGCTGTTTGATAAATTTATTAATTTTACCTTATTAGATTTGTTATTGCCTTTTTTCTCAGATTTTAAGCCTTGGTTTTTAAGTTTAGGCATCTTTGCTTTTTATGTTTTGTTACTTATTATTTTTACTTCGCTTTGGTCAAGAATAAAATATCAGCGTATTTGGAGGGGTATCCATTATCTGACCTATCTTTTCTTTTTATTTTCTTTTATTCATGGTCTTTTTATTGGGACAGATTCGAGTACGCTAGCGATGCAAATAATATATGGAGTTAGCGGCCTTATTTTTTTGAGCTTGCTACTTTATCGTTTTGTAATCTATATTTTTAAAAGACGTTAATTTTTTTTGCTTATTTGCTTGTTAAATAAAAAAACCGGCTTATTGACCGGTTTTTGATTTTAGACTTTTTCCGCAGATTCCGCAGAACGGGTATTATTCTGATATTACAAGATCACTTTCGCCGTTATCGGCATGTTGATGCCCGAAGCGATAAGAATTTTGATATCTATTTAGAAATTCAACTCTTACCCAGGTACTGTTTTGCCGGAAGGAGATTATTTTTCCTTCTTCATCGGGGGCTTGATTGTAATATTCGCTATCTTCCGATAACTTGACCTTAAGGCCGATTGCTACATTTTCCGGAGTGACCATTTTTTTTTCTGATGTTGGTCGCGGCGGTTCTTTGGTGACTTCTAAGAGGTCGCTGACGTCGCCATTTTTGCCATAACGGAAGTCTTCCAATATTTTCTTCTGGCTATTATTCTTTTTGTCTAGTTTCACTCGACACCAGCCAGCCGAGCAAGAACAGCCTTCGTTAATTTCAATAATTATACCAAGCTCTCCCTGATATTCTTCTTGATTATTAACTTGTACGCGTAAGCCGCGTTTCGCCCTGTTTTGTTTTAAGGGCTTGGTTTCTATTTCGGTTTCTATTTCTGCCATTTTTCTATTTTTTTGTGATTAATAATAATTGTTCTATCAATCTGTCGATGTCGCTGACAGTGTTATAGAGGTGCAGCGAGACGCGAACAGCACCTTTTAAACCTAGGCGCTCTTCTATCAAGGGCTGAGCACAGAACAAACCACTGCGGACGTATATGCCGTGTTTGCCCAGCTCGGTCGCTAAATCCTGATTTTTTATGCGCTCGCCATTACTGGCTCCGTCATGGTCAAAAGTAAAAGAAATAACTGATGAAGCCCAGTCTTTTCCTGGACCAGGTCCCAAGAGTTTGATGTTGGGAATCTTTTTTAATTTTTTCCAGGCGTATTTGCCTAATTGATTAATATAAGTTTTCACCCCTTTTAATCCGTTAGGAAAATTATTCAGGTATTCGGTCGCTGCTTCTAAACCAATAATATCCGCGACACTTTGGGTGCCAGCTTCCAGGCGATAAGGGACTGGTTTAAACCAGGCCTTCTTTTTGGTCACTCTGGAAATCATGTCACCACCGGCAAACATTATTCCCATTTCAGCATGGCGTTGTGGGGCGATGTATAAGCCGCCACTTCCCATTGGTCCGAGCATTTTATGTCCGCTGAAGGCGTAAAAATCCACCCCCAAGCGGCTTACATTAACCGGCATATGTCCAATGGCTTGCGCCCCATCAACCAGAACGGCTGCTTTGTAGCGATGAGCCATTTTCACTATCTCTTTTATAGGGTTTAGTGTCCCCAAAACGTTAGAGACGTGAGTGACGCAGACCAACTTGACATTGAAGATTTTGAATCTTGCTTCCATGTCTTCGAGGTCGAGAATCCCGTTATCATACATATTGATAAGTTGCAGATCTAATCCGCTATCACAGCCGGTGATATTTTGCCAAGGGACAATATTGGCGTGGTGTTCCATAATTGTGGAAAGGATAGTATCTCCTTTCTGCAGATTCTTTTTCGCCCAAGCATGAGCAACGACGTTTATACTCATTGTTGTTCCGCTTGTAAAGGCGAGGCAGCTAGGCGTTTTAGCCCCAATGAATTTTGCAATTGATCCGCGAGCCGCTTCATAGGCTTCGGTTGCCCGTTCCGCTAAAGGATAGAGGCTCCGGTATGGGTTCGCATTATCATGCACATAAAAATTTGTTACCGCGTCTATTACTGACTGCGGTTTTTGCGCCGTGGCGCTTGAGTCCAAATACGCGAAAGCGGCACAGGACAACAGAGGAAAGTCTTTTGTTGGCATTTTTTTTCAGTTTTGGTTTATATTGTTAATTTACAAGTTTAAAAATTGATATTATAATATTTTAGCTATTTTGTCAATTTGTAGATAAAATTATACTAATATATGCAAAAATTATCTATAAAAGAGAGTAATAGTTAAACAA
>CAIZYV010000106.1 GCA_903937325.1 Candidatus Falkowiibacteriota bacterium
AATTTTATAATTTCTTTATCTTAAATTCAGAGTGTCTTTGTTATAGTAATCATAAATAATAAGTAGATTGACTACATATCATATATGATATATAATGAAGAATATAAGATTAAGTTTTATAAAGATAGTCTTAGTGGCCGTGAGCCAGTAGCTGATTATATTTGTCGTTTAGAAGAAAGAGAACGAAATAAGGTTAATAAATATTTAGAGTTTCTCCGTTTAAGTCGGGGATATTTAGATGAACCTTATAGCCGTCATCTTCAGGGCAAGATAAGGGAGTTGAGAGTTGATTTTAATAATAATTATCATCGTATTATTTATTTTACTTATTTTAATAAAACTATTATTTTATTACACGCTTTTTTAAAAAAAAGCCAGAAAACTCCTAGTAAAGAAAAAGAAATAGCTTGGAGTCGCTATCTTAATATAATTAACGAAAATTAAAAACATGTCTTTATCTAAGAAAAACAATTCTTATATTGGTACCGACTTTTCCGACTATCTAGCAAAAGAGTTAAAGAATCCGCGTAATCGAGCTTTGTTTGATGAATATGGCCGGCAGTTGGAAATCGCTTATCAAATTCTGCAATTACGCAAGCGCAAGCGGATGAGTCAGAAATTACTGGCTAAAAAAATCGGAAGTACACAAAGTAATGTCGCCAGGATGGAGGGTGGTTCTCAAAATTTTACTATTAGTCTTTTGGATAAAGTGGCCGCCGCTTTGGGGGCGGAGCTGAGTATTAATATTTCTTAAAATAACAAAAACCCGGAGAAGCTTTCCGGGTTTTTTAATTTAGCATTTAGGCTTAATGTAGGTTTAAGCTTGTTGTTGTTTTTTCTTGGCTATTATATAATAATCTCAGCTATTTTATTTATAAATAATTGTTTTTATGTCTGCTAAAATTTATCAGCGTATTTTGCAAGTCGCAATATTTTTATCTTTGGGTATTATTTTTCTGCTTTTTTCCGGCCTACTTTTTCCTTATATTTCTTCCAAGCAATTAAGCTTCAATGTCTTAATGGAGTTATTATTGCCTTTTTGGTTGATTTTAATTTGGAAATTCCCCGATTTTCGGCCTAAGCGTTCTTGGATTACTTGGGGACTAGTAGCTTATCTAAGCGCCATCCTTCTTTCTTGTTTTACCGGCGTTGATTTTAATCTGAGTTTCTGGGGCGACGTCGAAAGATTACTTGGTTTTTTTCACATTTTTCATTTTTTTCTGCTTTATCTTTATATTATAACGGCTTTTCGTCGGCAAGAAGATTGGTATTGGCTCTTTAGTGCTTCCGTTATCGCCGCCTCTTTCGAGGCGATTATAGTCTTAAGCGGTGATAAGATTGGAACAATTGGTAATACCGCTTACGTGAGCGGTTATATGCTCTTTAATCTTTATTTCGCCGTATTATTGCTGTTGCGAACTAATTGGCGTAGGCAATGGCCATTTTATATGGCTATTATTCTCATGCTTTTTGCTTTTTTCAAAGCTGATACTTCCGGGGCAATTATTGGTTTAGGCGCCAGTCTTTTGTTATTGCTCTTTTTGTTCGGCATGTTGGCCGCTCGTCGGCATATTCGGCGCTTGTCTTGGGTTTTATTATTCACCGGATTAATTGCTATTTTTTTACTTTTTTCTCAATATCAGCAGGATTGGTTTCAAAAAAATCCTTTTTTGCGTGATTTGAGTGTTAATAAAAATACTTTTCAGACTAGGCTTTTATCTTGGCAAGGAGCGGCTCGTGATTTTTCTGCTCACCCTCTTCTTGGTACCGGGTTTGGTAATTATGCCATTATCTTTGATCGCCAGTTCGATGCCAATTTTTTTAATTATGCTTTGACGGAAACTTATTTTGATAGGGCACATAATAATTTAATTGATATTGTTTCTACGACCGGTTTGTTGGGTTTAATTTCTTATGGCAGTATTTTTGCCGCCGCCGCTTGGGCTTGGTTTGGCCTATTGCGCCGTTACGGAAAATTTGTCCAAGCTGGGGAGGCTGGTAACGGTGTACGTGAACTTTTGGTTTTAGCCGCTCTTTTAGCAGCTTATTTCATCCAGAATTTGGCTGTCTTTGATTCTTTTGCGACTTATTTTGCCTTGATGATGGTTTTAGCTTATTTGGTTTTTTTATCACGTCCGATAACAGAGGAAGAAGATTTGTTACCATCCGTATCTTCTATTTCCACCGGTCAAGAAATTAGCCTTCTTTCTCTTTTTACTTTTATTATACTTATTATCTTGATCATTTTTAATGTGCGCCCTTGGCTAATGATGAATAGGGTCATTGACGCCTATTCTTATATGGCCAATGGTCAGGCCGCTTCCGGTTTTCTTGCTTATCATCGCGCTTTTGCATTAAAAACGCCCCTTGATCGTGATGGGCGAACGACTCTATTAAATATTGTTGTTAATGATCCAACAATTTTTGCTCGTCTAGCCGAAACGAATATAAAGAAAGAATTTGATTATGTTATTTCTTTGGCGGAAAAAAATATTTCTTATAATCCTTTTGATAGTTTGGCGCAGATGCAGGCCGCTCAGCTTTATGACATCGGTGCTCGTTATTATCGGGAAAGCCCTATTATTTTTAAGATATATTCCGACAAATCTTTAGCGGCTATTGATTTATCTATCGCCGCCAGTCCTAATCGTATACCGCTTTATTTTATTAAAGCGCAAATTCAAACAAGCCGCGGTGATTTGCAGGGTACCGAAAAATCTTTATTACAAGCAGAGGCTTTGAATGCTAACTATCCCGACACACCTTGCCAGTTGGCTAATTATTATTTTTTGATAAAAGATAAGCGTTTTGAAACTTATACTGATACTTGTTTAGATCGTCGTCCTGTTAGCTTGTCCCCGGAAGTGACTAGCCTGGTTTTGCAACGTTATCAGGAAAATAGCGATGCTCCGCGCTTATTGGCTACCTATCGTTTAATAGCTTCGAGAGATGATAGGGATCCCTTGCTATACGTTAATTTAGCTAAAGCAGAATTAGCAGCCGGCAATTTTACTGAATCTTTAAATGCAGCCGTGCATGCGGCCGATCTTGATCCTTCTTTGCGGCCGGCCGTTCAAGAGTTTCTCAAAAGTTTAACGGCTTCAACGAGTACTAGCACAATACCGATTGAATAGTTTATTTCCTAAAATTGTTAGTAAAGAAAAAACGCCTGTAAATACGGGTGTTTTTTCTTATTTTCTTTCAGTCAATCTTTAATTATTATTTGACGATATTTCAGGCCCTTTTTGTTATGCTGGTTCTTAAGCGCTATTAATGCCGATAAAAAACTTCCGCCTCTTGTCAAACGCGCCTGGTAGGAGGCGGAAGTGATCGGCTCGAATTTTATGCTCATGCCTCTAGTATTTAAAACCAAAAGCGGTGGCCGCTTACAGAAATTATTACCTTATTGGCCCTTAGCGGCTTGTATTTTTTTGTTGCTATTTATTTTTTTTCTTTTATTACCCTGTCTTTTCCGCCCTTGGACTCGTTATCCGGAAATTTTGCGCGCAAAAATAGCTTGGCGTTCCTTCCAGGCTTCTTTTGTTGGTTCTTGCCGTGAAGATTGTCTAGCCGCTCGTCAGACTTATGCTTCTTTCTGGCGACCATTTTTTAAAAACAATCCCGAATTAGCCGAGAAAAATTATCGGGCCGCAATAGGTGTAGGAAACAGAGAATTATCGACTGCTTTGATAAAAATAATGGCGGCTGATTATGGTGCGCAAAGCCTGCCGCCACTATTAGCGGAAATTATTGCCGATCCTGGAGCTAATGCTGAGGATAAGCGCTTGATTGTTGCTTTTTTTCCTGAAGCTTTTCGTGATGAAGAGTGGCTTGAACAATTGCGAGCGCGTATTTTGGATGAAGATTTAGATTTAAACGATCGTGTTTATGCTCTGCGTCTTTTAAGTTCTTTTCCTGAAGCGGAAAATGCGCACTTATTAAAAGATGTTGTTATTAGAACGACTGAGCCAGATCTTTTAAGATTGGCGGTACAAAGTTTATCGACTTGGCCGCCAGATAATTTTTTTTGGTTAGATACGGAATTAGAGGCTTTAAAGAAAATAATTGTTAATTCAGTTAAAGGGCCTTTGCGTTGGCAGCGTCTTTGGCTTTTAAGCACAGCGGCTGAACACTCAGATGTCATATCTCCTGTCCTTACTGCGCTAGTAAATGATTCTAATTTGGACGTAATTAGTCGCGGTTTAGCGGCGGAATCTTTACGACTGATATTTAAGCTTGATATTAAGACGCCCGATCCTTCTTCTCAGGATTGGCAGGAATTTTATGAATCTTTATAAATATTATTTATCCTCACTATTTTTTTCCTTGTTGCTTATTTTGTTGGCTGTGCGGCCGTCTTTGGCTTTAGAACCAGGAACAATTTTATATCGTACTTCCAGCGAGGGTAAGATGTATGGTTATAGCAGTAAAGAATTGATTAAAGAGCAGTATGGCGTGATGACTAATATTTATTCCGGCCATGCGGCTGTTTATATTGGTAAGGAAGATGGCGTTGATTATATTGTTGAAGCTTTGGGTAGCGGGATAGTAAAAACACCAGCTCAGTATTTTATTAATGAAAGTAACGGCGAGAATTTAGTAGCTGCAAAGATTCCTCGCGATTCCACGCCTTGGCAAAGGGCGCGAGCGGTTGCTTTGGCAAAATATTTAGCCGGCGCTGATTTGGCTTATGATTTTGATTTTTCTTCTCAGAAAGGACCTTGGAGCGGCGACTGGACTTGTGTCGGTTTAAGCGAGAAAATTTACGAAAGTTCTAACGCCGCTAATCCCGAGCGTCTAGGCGCCTTAGAATATGATCCGAGTTATTATGCGGTTGATATTACCCCCGACGGTTATGATGCGGATAGTCTTTATAATGATAAAGGTGATTGTTTTTCGGCGCGACGTGAATTCTCCGCCATTGCTCGGCGAGTAGCAACAATTTTGCCACCGCCGGAAATTATTGGTTATAACGCCGGTAAAGAATATGCGGGTAAACGTTATCTATTTTTACCTTATACACAGGCTCTGCAGAAAAGTTTAGTTTCTGTACCGGTGGATATTGATTTAAGCAGTACTTTTAACGATAAGGCGGTGCGTGGAAAAGTAAATAATCTGGGTGTAATTTTGCGTTGGGGCTTGGTGGATAATCCAGTTTCCAGTGTTAAGCAGGCGGCCAAGAGCGTCACTAAGGCGGTAAAATATTTATTTTCCGGACAAGAGGAAAATACGGCTTTGCTTTGGGATGATCAAGAAAAAAACGCGGATATAATTGAAGAAGAAAATTCTGCTCTGTCGAAGTTGCCGTCTTTTTCTACTCCGCCGGCGAGTGAGTTTTTGGCTGATAAGAATGTTTCTGTGTCCGATAATTATTCAAAAAAAGAAGAAACAGTTTTAAAAGATCAATCACCGCTTGTTGAAGAAGATGAAATTGCGACTGAGGAAAATAATTCTTTCG
>CAIZYV010000107.1 GCA_903937325.1 Candidatus Falkowiibacteriota bacterium
CCGGAAAAACAGAAATCAGATTGATGTCACCGGTGGCGAACATCTTATCTGAAAAGGGCCTAATCTCCTCTCTTATTTTACAAGATGGCACGGAAGTTAAAGCTACTAATTTTCTCATTGCAACCGGCGGTCAATCGTATCCCTCTTCTGGATCCAGTGGCGATGCTTTTACTTGGTTAAAAAATCTCGGCCATCATATTATTAATCCTCGAGCTGCTTTAAGTCCGATAATTGTGCAAGAAAATATCCAAGAATTGGAAGGATTAAGTATAACGGAAGCGGAATTATCACTTTATAAAGGTAATAAGAAATTGGGCAGCGAAAACGGTGACTTTATTTTTACTAGTGTAGGATTGAGTGGCCCGGCCGCCTTGAATTTAAGCCGCTTAATCGCTCGCCAGGAAAGTGGAGATTTAAAAATAAGGATTAATTTTTTCCCTGAGGATAATCAAGAAAGTCTGGAGCAAAAATTATTAACCCTGATTGCTGATAATAAGAGGCTTGATCTCGTTAATATTTTTAGCCGACTTTTGTCTCGAAGATTAGCAATTTTTTTGTCGGCACAGACAGCTATCGACGAGCATAAGAAGGGCAGTGAGTTAACTCGCTTAGAAAGACAGGCTTGCTTACACTGGCTGCAAAATTATAGGCTTAGTTTTGCCCGGTTGAAAGGATTTGCTGAAGCGATGATTACTGTAGGCGGTATTGATCTTAAAGAGGTAGACGCTCGGACAATGGCATCTAAACTTTTCCCTAATTTATATTTAGCAGGAGAAATTTTGGACGCTGATGGGCCGACCGGCGGTTATAATCTTCAGCTGGCCTGGTCCAGCGCTTATTTAGCGGGAGAAAGTATTGCTCGAAAAATGGCCGCTCTGTGATATAATAATAATATCTTTATCCTTGGCTTTCTATCGTCAGAAATAAATTTTATGTTTAAATCTTTATTAAAAATTTTTCTCTGTATTTTGCCATTTTTTTTCGTTTATCTCTTTATCGCTAATTGGTCTATTTTTTATCGCCTGGAAGCGGCCGGCTTACCCGCTAGCGATTATCAGCATCGCTATCTTTTACCCGAAGAAATATCCTCCTCTTCATCATTTATTGTATATTCTGCTTTAGGTGATAGCTTAACTGCTGGTACTGGCGTTAGCGATTATCAACAATCTTTTCCTTATCGGATAGCGCAAAAACTTGCTGATGAGAAGCTGGCGGTTAAGCATCTTAATTATTCTTATCCGGGTGCAAGAACGAGTGATATTATTAAAGATCTTCTGGGCCCGGCAATTCAAGAACAGCCGGATGTTGTCACTATTCTCATCGGCATCAATGATGTTTATGGTAATGTTGGCCGCCAGAATTTTGCGGCTAATTATGAGTTAATTATCAGTAGTTTACAACAAGAAACGGAAGCAAAGATTAATATTATCAGCATTCCTCTGCTTGGTTCCGATTCTTTATTTTTACCACCTCTAAATTATTATTATCGTTTCAGAATTCAAGCTTTTAATAAGATTATAAAAAATATCGCCACTCAACATAATCTCAATTATATTGATTTAACGACGCCAACCGCTTCTTTTGCCCCAGATGGCGATTCTTATTATGCGGTTGATAATTTTCATCCTTCGGCCGCTGCTTATGAGCTTTGGTCGCAGATAATTTATGACCATCTCACTAGATAACGTCATTATAGCGACTAGAATTTTTACGGCTATTTTTGTCATCGTGTTACTTCTTAGCTTTCGTAAAAAGAAAGAATTAGGTGTTTTTTCGTTGGCGGTAACACAAGAACTCAAAGGTTTGGCAATATTAGCTATTATCTTTGGTCATGTCGGTTATTTTTTAGCGGTTGACCATCGTTTTTTGTTTCCCTTATCTATTGCCGCTGGCGTGGGCGTGAATTTATTTTTATTTTTATCCGGTTATGGTTTGACGATGAGCGCTTTAGTAAAAAATCTATCGCCTTGGCAATTTTACCGTCGCCGTTTAGGGAAGCTCTATCAGCCTTTGTGGCTCGTGCTTTTATTATTTTTAGGTTTAGATTTAGTTTTGACGGGTAAAACTTATAGCCTTATTTATATTTTTCGATCTTTTCTCGGTTTTTTTCCTCGAGCCGATCTTTTTACTGATATTAATTCTCCTCTCTGGTATTTAAGCTTGATTATTGCTTATTATTTATTATTTCCTTTAATTTTCTGGCGGAAATTTCCTTATTTATCGGCTGTAATTTTATATCTGGCGGGTTTTTTCCTGATTCGATATGAGCCTGTTTTTTTAGAGCCGGTATTACGTTTGTATCGTGTGCATATTCTCGCCTTTCCTTTGGGTCTAGCGTTTGCTGCTCTATCGGTTGATTATCGTAATAGCCGTTGGCCTTCTTTTTTTCGAGACTTATGGCAGCGTCGCCCGTCTCTAAAAGTTTTCTTTTCTTATGCTTATTGGCCGGCTTTTATTCTTTTATCTGCTTTTATTGCCTATACGGCTTATTATTCGCGTGTCGGCGGTATACGCTGGCAAGAAGAAATTTTTAGCTTGTTGACTGCCGGCGCTTTTATTTTATTGTTTTTAATAAAAAAAACAGAAAGCCGCTTATTTTATTATTTTGGTCTTTTTTCTTACGAAATTTATCTGCTGCATTGGCCGATTATGTCGCGCTTTGATGTTCTTTTCTGTTTTTTACCGGCTTGGCTGGCCATGTCCGTCTATCTCGTCTTCTTTTTGGCTGCGGCCTGGTTGCTGCGCTTCATTATCCAAAAAATTGATCTTAAAAATTGAATGAAACGGCACTTATTTGCTTTTATTCGCCTAATAGGTTAAGATAAATATTATTAATTTTATCTATTTATATGGCTAAAAGATCCACCGGCGTTGGTAAGGGTAAAAAATCTCATTCTCATAAGACTGCGAAGCGTTTAGAAGTTAAGCGCCTCATGCTCGAAGAGAAGGCAAATAAAAAACACAAATAATTTCGAGTTATTTCAAAAAACAAGCCAGAACATAAGGCTTGTTTTTGCTTTTGGAGTAAGAGTTTTTGCGCTATAATTATAATATGGATAATTTTAAAGATAGTGATAAGGTGCTTTTCATTCCTGGCTGGTTCGACAGCGGCTCTTTTTATTCTTATCGTCGTCATGCTGATATTTGGGAAAAAAATATCGATTTAGAGCAGGATTTTCATGCCGATATTATAATAGCTCATAGTCTTGGTTCGGCAGCGGCCCTTTATAATTTTAATATCCACAAACAAGGTAAGCTCGTTCTTATTAATCCGGTGGTTTCTAGAAAAAATCTTTTAATTCGTTGGCTGCAATCGATGTCTCATGAGTTACCTGATAATTTTTGGCAACGATTTTATCTTTTATTCTTCTTAGCGCCGGCTGTTATCAAGGCCTGGAAATTGTTGCGATTACCTAGCAGACAGATTATAAAATCAATTCCGTCAGATAAATTATTGCTAGTTTATGGCGAAAAGGACAGATATCTCGGTGAACGCGACTTGATAGATTCTGCTCTTTTATCAGAAGTTGCAATAATTGAATTAAAAGGCGCCGGCCATAATTATGGAACTATAATCGATCAAGCTTTGCCTGGATTAATTTCTAAGTATTTATGTTAAAAATAAAAAAACCAGAATTATTGGCTCCAGCTGGTAATTTGGAAAAATTAAAAACTGCTATTATCCACGGAGCGGACGCTGTTTATTGTGGTTTGCCGGATTTTTCTCTGCGCACACGTGTAAATGATTTTTCATTAGCCGATATTAAGAAGGGACTTGTTTATGCTCATGCCGCCGGTAAAAAGCTCTATATTACTTTAAATATTATTGCCCGTGATATTCATTTGCATAAATTAGAGAAACATATTCAGCAATTAAAGGCTATCGGACCGGATGCCATTTTTATTGCCGATCCGGGTGTTTTGGAAACAGTTAAATCTATTTGGCCGCAAGCTCGTCTGAGTTTAAGCACCCAAGCTAATTGTACTAATGGTGTTTCGGCGAAATTTTGGTCCAAGCAGGGTTTTAAACGCTTAATTCTGTCTCGTGAGTTATCAATTAAAGATATAAAAGCAATTAAAAAAGCGGTCGGCCGGACAGAGGTGGAGGTTTTTGTGCATGGCGCTTTATGCAGTTCTTATTCTGGTCGCTGTTTCTTATCTGATTATTTTGTCGGGCGTAGTGCAAATTTAGGCGATTGTTCTCAGCCTTGCCGTTGGGAATATGAAATAAAGCCTGCTGGGCATGACGCTTCTCTGATTATCGGCGAAGATCAACATGGTTCCTATCTTCTTAACTCTAAAGATTTGTGCCTGATAGAGCGTTTGCCGGAAATCATGGCGAGCGGTGTTGATGCTTTAAAAATTGAGGGACGGGCTAAAAGCGTTTACTATCTGGCTAATGTTGTTGGTACTTATCGCAGGGCGATCGATTTGGTTTATTCTTCCACAAACAAAATGGTTATTAAAAAAGAATTGGCATTTCTAAAAAATGAATTAAAGGAAAAATTAAATCAACGCGGCTATACTGAAGGCTTCATGTTCCCGGAAAAAGAAGTAATGCAAAATTATGCCGGTAATTTTCCCTCTTCTTCTTGGGAATTTTGCGGCCAAGTTATTTCTTCCCGGCTTTTACCAACAAAAAAATACGAATTAAAAATAAGAGCGCATAACAGTCTTATATCAGGTGATGATTTAGAAATTATCGGTCCGGCTTACCGTTGCGCTTCTTTGTTCGCTTCTCAGTTGCGTGATGCAAAAACGGGTCTAGCTTTAAGCGAAGCCCATGGCGGTGGCGGTAATCAGGTAGTTTTAATTGACTCGGAAGAAGACTGGCCCGCTTATAGCGTTTTGCGGCGGCGCTTATCAAAAAAAGCCCTTTAAAGGGCTTTTTATTTTCTTATCACTTTTTGGTTCTATCGGAAATAGTCCGCAATCAGATGTCCTAGAAAGTTACTTAGAATTAAAACAGCGATGGCAACACCCAAATGTTCATATAAACTTTCCCAGCGGCTCTGCCCCTGGCTTTGCGCCATTTTATAACTAAGAATACTAAGAATACCTAATCCCCAGATGATACTGACAATAATGGCAATATTCATGGAAAGAAAAATAACCGGTATAAGGAAGGTGAGAGCAAATAAGAATTTAAATAAAAAAGTAAAAGCGGTTGCTTCCCAAACTTCTTTGGCAATCGCCCCTTCCTCTGTTTCCTTAGATACATGGACTCCTAGAGCGTCAGAGAAAGCATCAGCAATAGCTATAGTTAGGATGCCACCAATTACCGCTAATTTTGAACCAGTTGAAGCATTCAAGCCAATCATCAAGCCGAGCGTGGTTATAACTGCGGAAGTAAGGCCAAAGCCTAAGCCCGCGCGTAGAGATTTTTTCATATTTTTATTTTATTATAACATTTATTGAATAATATGTCGCGGCTTTTATCCAAGTACTCTTATTTTCTTTTTATACTTTTTAGTCTCTGTCTTTTGGGTGGTTTTTTTATTTTTTCCGGCAGACAACTCAATGATGCTTCTGACGCTTTTTTATTTTTGCCCATAACTTCTGACAAAATGGATAAAGAACATTCTTTAGTTCTTGCTTCTCCTGCCAAGGAACCAATCACCCTTATTTTTGGCGGAGATGTTATGCTCTCTCGCACGGTTAACGCTAAAATGTTTTCTTATGGTAATTATCTCTGGCCTTTTCAAGAGATTGCTTCGACGACAGCGGAAGCCGATATTACTATTTTTAATCTCGAATCACCTTTTTTAAAAGAAGCGGATTATCGCGTACCAAGCGGTTCTTTCTCTTTTAAGGCTGATCCGCAAGCTTTATCTGGTCTTATTTTGTCTGGAGTCGATGTCTTGAGCCTGGCTAATAATCATATTTTAAATGCCAGTGAGCAAGGTATTAAAGATAGCTTGTCTTTATTAACAGGGGAGCGAATTGCGGTTGTTGGTGCTGGAATGAATGAAACTGAGGCGCGGCGCGGAGCGATAATTGAGCGCGGAACGTGGAAAGTGGCCTTCTTATCTTATGCTTATCCGCAAGATAATAGTGTTGCTAGCGCGGAGAATGCCGGTATTGCATCACTTGATATGGCAAATTTGCGTGCAGATATAAGTCGCTTACGTCCTCAGGCTGATTTAATTGTCGTGTTGATACATGCTGGCTTGGAATACGTTTCTCAGCCAAACGAGAGCCAAAAACAATTTGCCCATATGGCTATTGAGTCGGGCGCCGATGCTGTTATTGGTCATCATCCTCATTGGTTGCAATCATGGGAAATATATCAAGGGAAACCAATTTTTTATTCGCTGGGTAATCTAGTTTTTGATCAGATGTGGTCACAGGCGACCAGTCAAGGTTTGTTATTACGTTTAACTTTCGCTACTGATTTATCTGGTCGGGCTGAATTTATGCCTTTAATTATTAAAGATTATGGCCAGGCAGTTTTTTGGCCCGAAGATAAGCCCCTGGCCGATTTTTGGCTTCCTTATGATTTACCGCCGACTTTTGATTTAGATTGGCCAGCGCCTGAGAACAATTAGCCTCTATAGTTTTTAAATGGCGGTCGAAACAGTCTGGCTTTTCTAAAGCTGAGACTGTTTTTAATATATCGCGACAACACTGGCAGACCTCTATAATTTTAGCTGCTTGGTGTTGATAATATTTAGTTAAATCTTCGGCTATGGGCAATCGCTGTAAGCCACGATGGGCAAAATTGCGTCGCCCTGATTGCCAATCTTCTTTATAGTCATAAACATCGTCAGCCAGCTGTTTAGCGGCCAAGAAATAGCGGCTAGCGAGTAGTAATTTATTTTGATTGACATGGCTCCAGTTAAGTCGTTTGGTTAATAAATTTATGTTTGCCAATAAAAAGGTGGATTTATCGGCAGCTTGTATTTTTCTTTTGGGTATTAATAAGGGGCGTCTACTTTCTTGGAAATTAGCCATGTCGCTTGTTAGC
>CAIZYV010000108.1 GCA_903937325.1 Candidatus Falkowiibacteriota bacterium
GTCTTTCACGGACAGCTTGATAATGGGATTAGTCGTCGGAATATTCGTCGGCGTAATTTTATTATTTCTTAAAAAATAACTTAACTCTAATTTTTATGATTAATTTCATCAAGAAAATTAAAGTGGGCTTAATGGTGTTGCTTGGCGCTATCGGTTTCAGTGCCGTCAACGCTTATGCGGCCGTGGATGCGGACATCGCTTCCACAACCAGCGGAATGGCTTCGACCGTTAAGGAAAACTTAATGGGCGTGCTAATCACCAACTTGCCGACTATCGTCATTGTCGGTGTAGCCGTCTTAGCGATCGGCTTCATTTGGAGATTATTCCGCAGATTCGCTAAATAGCCCTCGGGTTGCCTGATAATAAAAATCGGGCAACTTACAGGGAGATTATGATATCGGTGAAA
This sequence comes from Candidatus Falkowiibacteriota bacterium, assembly GCA_903937325.1. Classification (GTDB taxonomy): domain Bacteria; phylum Patescibacteriota; class Patescibacteriia; order Patescibacteriales; family UBA12465. Next base: position 407 of record CAIZYV010000108.1, read on the forward strand.
GCCGGTGATGAGGGACAAAAATGCGTTTTAAAAGTTTTATAACTTTTAGTTTGGCAAACAAATACCCTCCCCCTTTTAATAATATTTAACCTTTGACCGTTATGAAAAAGTTAAATTTAAAAAAATACTCATTTGGATTATTTTTTATACTCTCACTATTTGGAATATTTTTTAACTCACCCCAAACCGTTAAAGCGACAAGCGGTATTTATTTAGATAGCACCGGATACACCTATCGCCAAAACTCCGATGACGGACAAGGCAACTTCACTTTTTCTAATACTACCAGCTCGTCTTGCGCCAATAGTTTTTTAATGGCTATTGTTTCGACTTGGGCAGACGGCAATGGTTGGGATAATGCTTCTTACGGCGGTGTTCAAATGACTGACAGCGGAATAGGCAGTCAAGCCTATGTTGGTTCATCAAGACATATGCGCTGGCAGACTTTTGTTTTGAAAAGTCCTCTTTCCGGTACAAGAAATTTTCATATTAGAAATACTCGGGGAGCATATTCCGACCCAGCGACCATAGTTTTAAAAACATTTTGTAATGTTGATCAAACTACGCCTTTGGATTTCGTGCGAGGCGGTTTAGGTAATTACAGCGGCAATGGAATCGGCAGCGGCTATTTTAATATCACAAACGACAATAGTTTAGTTTTTTTTAATTATATTTTGGCAACGGGCGGAACAGTCACGGGAACTGCGGGATATAGCCAGTCATCTTTAAACGCCTATGATGCTTTCGGCACACAAATTTATAATTTTTTCATGGCGACAGTGGGTAGCAAAACTCAATATGATTATTATTATGTCGGCGGAACCGATACCGACTGGGCTCGTTCTCTGGATTTATTTGTTTTAAATGCGGCTGCTCCAACTTCTAATATTTCCATAACTTCTCACACTATTAACCAGGCGAGCGGCGATGTTAGTATCAACGGAATTTGCGACACAATCGGAACCGGACAAAATCAATTGGATATTTATGCCAATTCTTTAGGCGACCCTAAATTATTTATTGTCGATTGTCTTAATAACGGTTTTTCGGCGGTCTATCCAGGGGTAAGTTATGGGACTTCAACAATTTACGTTATTGACGCTTTAAATAATGCTTCTTTAAATCGAGATAGTTTTTCTATTACTAGAGATATTCCACCCTCAAACATTGAAATAATGTATCCGGAAGCCAGCTTTTCTAAACGTGGCCGAACTCAAGAATTTGTCGGCTACTGCGAACCATATTATAGCGGCGGACTAGCCCCCGAAAATGCTGTGCCTAATACTCTAACAATTCAATCGGGCAGTTCTATGCCGCCAGTAGCGCCGTCTTGCACCTGCACGCCGAATGACGAGGATTTTACTTGGGGAACTTTCTCTTGTTGGTATACGGCAAAATCATACGGAACGACAAACGTTTGTGTAATCGATACTAAAGATTATAACAACATCGATTGTTTAGAAATGGACTTCACCGATTACAACGGGGCGACTCTAGTCTTCTATCCTTATTTTCAATGGTCTTTCGATTCGGGAGCGGGAGCCAAATTTCAACAATCGTCAATGGATATTTATGACACGCAAGGAATAAATCAAAGCGCCGTGCCGCTTTATTTTACATTTTCCGAAGACGTCTATAACGCTTCATCGACTTATATTTTTAAGTTGGAAGATTACACGATAAGCACAACCTCGCCGCAAGTCATCGCTTCTTCGACGGTTGCCGATCTGAATCTCAATCAGTTTCGGCAAATTGGCTTCGAGCGAGATTTGTCTATTTTAAACAAAAGGAATTTATACGCCTCATTATCAAGCGCCACGAGCACAACCAATATTTATCAAGGAGTTAATTTGTTTCTCTATTATCATCCGATGTATTTTCCTACTCCGCCGATAGATTTCGGAAGCATATTTCCAAGAATGAAATCTACTCTTGAGGGAAAATTTATCTTTCATCAATTTTTCCAAGCTTACGATATTTTACTGGCCAACTTTACTCACGTTATTCCCGAAGTCGTTCCGCAATTCCCGATGAAATTTATGTCGGGCGACAATAAATTCGATATTGTCGTTCCGGCGCTCGACTTTGAAAGCGCCCCGGTAAAATACTTCGCTCAACATTTAAGGCCAATGGGCGACGGTCTTCTGTGGCTCGGCTTTATTATTTACGTATTTTTTAGAATCTTAGGCGCTTTTAGCCCTAACGATAAGAATTAATTATATGACTGGATATCCATTCGATTGGGCGATAAACGCCTTCATAAAATTCTGTGGTGAGTTCTTCGATTCAATGCTCGCTTTCGTTTTTTCTTTCCTGCCGTCAAATGACACTTTCGCCGGTTGGATAAACATTGACACCGATAAAATCGATTACGCCACTACAAGAATCGCCGACACGATCAGTTATTTTAACATCGTGTTTCCTTTCGATACTTTATTTCTGATTTTATCATTTATGCTGGTATTCGAAACGGTGCTTTTATTTTTTAGAATAACTCTTCTTGTCATCGGCCTCCTACGAGGTGGACACTAAACATATGATAAACGTTGTTGTCGGTAAACCTGGCTCTGGGAAAACTTATTACTTGGTTAAGAAAGCGCATAAATTTTTGCGACAAGGTCGTGATGTTTATTCTAATTTTTTTATCGACTTTAAATCATATGACGAAGAAACAAGAAAGAAATTTATTAATCGTTGGTTGGGCAGGTTTTATAATCTTCCTTTTATTAGGAATGTTCGCTTTCGATTCTTTAATAAAAAAGATAGAAAACTCGGGAAGCTCTATTTCTGGAACGAGCTCGAGGACTTGCTCGAAATAAGAGGCGGCGAAATCTTAATCGATGAATGCCAGATATATTTTAATTCCCGTTCTTGGAAAAAACTTCCTTTCCGGCTTCAATACAAATTTCAACAACACCGAAAACATATTAAGAAAAATAACGACGGTTCCTATATGGCTTTGAATATTTGGGGAGCCGTTCAAAACGTTAAACGCATCGATACCGTCGTGCGAGAGTTAGTTAATAATATTTACGCCCTAAAAAAAGTCGGGCCTCTGTTTAGAGCCTGTCTATACGACATCGAAGACATCGATAAAGAAAAGCGCAAACCTTATAAAGTAAGTTTATATTTATTCAATAAACGCCTGGCCGGTTGTTATGACACTTTCCAGGAAATAGTCGGCTTTAAAGATAAAGGTTAAAGGTTCCTTGGTAATCAAATTGCGGCACAAAAAAAGGAGTCAATCTCGTTAGAGATCAACTCCTCAATTTGTTAAGCCCGGAGCTCGACTTGTTTCTCATAGAAAAGATAAATAGTTTTAAGTCTCTTCTCTATGACCGCTCCCGTCTGCTTGTCTTTCTTTTCAATGACAATGAAAGACCGAATGGCTTTTTCATCCTTGCGGACGACGCAGCCGTTTTTGAGCCATTGCTTGAAAGTTAAGCAATTCTCAAATGGGTTATAACGTTTAGCTTCGTCTTCACCCCAACGCTCGGCAATTTGTTTTCTGACGAGTTCAGAAGTGTTCTTTGACCCCGTCCAATTTGATTTGACTGATATAGTCATAAAATTAAATTGGCGACTGATTTTAAATACTGGAAGAAACGTCGCCTTAAATTGTCTTTCAGCGACGAATAAGACAGCGACTGATTGCTTGCGGCGGTCAAAGTGGAGGCTAAAAGCACTACCTTGATAGGCGATAAGCTGACGCTACAATGAGAAGCACAGACAGACAATTTCGTCCCCCCGTTTATTAGTATTAATTTAAAAAAGTCTTTCGACTGGCTGCCTTACTATTTTTTTATTTATCGGCGAGTTCTGCTAACGAGCCGATAAATAAAAATAGAAGCAGCCAGTAAATGAGATTTTAGATAAACTATTCGGCCCGGCCGCTTATATATAATTAACTTGACTATACGCACACACCGGGCCGTCATAACTAACATTAAATAAAAAACATATGATATTTAAAAACATTAAACAAGAATTCGAATACATCCTGTGGTTAAGAATGAGAATACAAAAGATTAGTTTCGGCATTAGCCGGAGAGTGAAGACGGACTCAACTACTGATTTTCCCTTACTGACCCGCAAACTTAAATCATATAAGCACGAATTCAATCTCGTCTTAGGCGAATTGATTTCCCTCCTAAAAAATGACGACATATCGGCAAAAACTGATTATATCCGGAAAGAAAGCGGAGCTCTACGAATACGAGGCGCCTATTATTGTTGGCAAAAAGCGAAAACGTCCGCCAACCAAACGAAGAACCCAAGAAGAAGTGGCGCTCGAGGTTAAAAGAAGCGAAGAAAGCGAATTTGAAATGGAAGTAATGAGGGACTTTTCCTTGCGACGCACCCGAGCAAGAATAGTCCGCCTCATAGATTCTAATCCCGATCTAAAAGTTTTTATCACCCTAACTTTTAACCACGACGTTCCGGGATTAAAAGAAGCTAACCCGATTTTTAAGAAA
>CAIZYV010000109.1 GCA_903937325.1 Candidatus Falkowiibacteriota bacterium
AAAAATAACTGGCAAAGTTGATAATATATCAAATTATATAGAAAAATCATTAATAAGTGTTTGCCCGGTAATGTTGAAAATTGGCGTACAAACAAAAATATTAGAAGCGCTTGTGCTAGGAACACCAGTAGTAACAACGAGCGCTGGAAATAGCGGAATAACTGGAAAAGATGGTATAGATTTACTTGTTGAAGACGATGCAGAAAAAATGGCGCAAAAAATCATTAAACTAACAAATATAGATATTTGGAATATGCTTTCAAAAAATGGTAAGTCATTTATAAGAAATGAATTTACTTGGGAAAAAAGTTTCTTAGAGTTAAATAAATATATAAATGAAATATATAATCAAACAAAAGAAAATTAAAACTGCTTAATTCTCAAAAATATGAAAAAAGCTCTCATTACCGGCATTACCGGCCAAGACGGTTCTTATCTTGCCGAACTGCTATTAGAAAAAGGCTATGAAGTCCACGGTATCCGCCGCGCTTCTTCCGTTTTTAACACCGGAAGAATCGACCACATCTTGCAAGCCGGCAGCGATAGATTCCATCTCCACTATGGCGATCTAACTGATTCCAGTAATCTTAGCCGCCTTCTTGAAAAAATCCAGCCAGATGAAATTTACAATCTCGGCGCGCAATCGCACGTACACATTTCTTTTCAGCTCCCAGAATACACAGCGGAAATAGACGGTCTCGGTACACTCCGCTTATTAGACGCCATCAAAAATTCCGGCATCAAGCCAAAATTCTACCAAGCCTCCACCTCGGAACTTTTCGGTAAAGTGCAGGAAACACCGCAGACTGAAAAAACTCCTTTCTATCCGCGCTCGCCCTATGGGGTGGCCAAACTCTTCTCTTTCTGGACGGTCGTCAATTATCGTGAAGCTTACAACATCTTCGCCTGCAATGGCATTCTCTTCAATCATGAATCGCCGCGCCGAGGCCGTATTTTTGTAACCAGAAAAATTACCAAAGGAATCGTCGATATCAAAGAAGGACGGCAAGAAAAAATAAGCTTGGGAAATTTAAACGCCAAAAGGGACTGGGGTTACGCCCCCGATTACGTGGAAGCGATGTGGTTGATGCTCCAGCAAGATAAACCGGATGACTACGTCATCGCTACCGGCGAGACTCACAGTATCCGCGAATTCTGCGAAGAAGCTTTCAAAATAGCCGGCTATGACATTGAATGGCAGGGCGAAGGCTTAGAGGAAAAAGGCATTGACCGCCTTTCAAGAAAAATTTTAATCGATATCGATCCTAAATATTTCCGCCCCACAGAGGTAGAAACACTTAGAGGCGATAGCCGTAAAGCTCGGGAAAACTTAAATTGGCGGCCACGGGTCGGCTTTAAAGAGCTGGTGAAAATTATGATGGATAATGATCTAAAAAATAATATTCAATAATTTTTTAATTTATGCTCTACGAGAAAATCAGTCGCTGTCGTATCTGCGGTAACAAAAATTTAATTCCCATTCTTGATTTAGGCAACCAAGCTTTAACTGGCGTATTCCCTCAAGCCGGAGAAACGGTCGAAAGCGGGCCTTTGGCGATTGTGAAATGCTTCCACGAAAAAACAGACAAGCACTGCGGCCTAGTGCAATTACAGCATGATTACCAAATGGATAAACTGTACGGTGATAATTATGGCTATCGTTCCGGACTTAACATGTCAATGGTGACGCACCTGAAGGAAATAGTCGCAAAAATAGAACATAGGATAAAACTTACCGACGACGACCTAATAATCGATATTGCCAGCAACGACGGCACTCTTCTCGCTAAATATCATAATCATAATCTTGATTTATTGGGCATCGATCCGACCGCAAAAAAATTTAAAGAATATTACCAGCCTCACATCGCCAAAGAGGCGTCTTTCTTTTCCGCGGCAATCGTTAAACAGCTACGCGGCCATAAAAAAGCTAAAGTTATTACTTCAATCGCCATGTTTTATGATTTACCAGAACCTCTGGCAATAATGAAAGAAATAGCCTCCGTATTAGACGAGGAAGGCATCTGGGTCGTAGAGCAAAGCTATATGCCGGCGATGATTGATAATACTTCTTATGACACCATCTGCCACGAACACTTAGAATTCTACGCTTTAAGGCAATTTAAATGGATGGCGGATAGAAGCGGCTTAAAAATAATTGACGTAGAGCTTAATGATACTAACGGCGCCAGCTTCTGCTTAACTCTAGCCCACAGCGACTCTCATCATCAAGAAGCAAAATCTCTTATCAAAGATATTCTGGATAAAGAGGAAAAAAGGGGTTTTAACCAAATAACCATCTATGAAAATTTCCGCTCAGCAGCAGAAAAGCATAGACAAGAACTAATAGATCTTCTGTCGGAGTTAAAAAAACAAGGCAAAAAAGTTTACGGTTACGGTGCCTCGACGAAAGGTAATGTCATCCTGCAATATTGCCAACTCTCACCAAAGGATTTACCAGGCATCGCTGATGTCAACGAATATAAATTCGGCCGATACTGCCCCGGGACAAATATTCCAATCGTCTCTGAACAAGAAGCCAAAAAAATGAAACCGGATTATTTTCTTGTTCTGCCTTGGCATTTCCACCGTAACATCATCGCGCGCGAGCAGGAATTTATTAAAAATGGCGGCAAACTTATTTTTCCCTTACCGACGATTAAAATTATTGACCAAGCAGATTTATTAAAGAAAAAAAGGGCTGTCATTATTGGCGTTGGCGGCCAAGATGGAAAAATTCTATTTAACGACCTTGCCTCTCAGGGCTATAAAATAATCGGAATAGATCGAAATTCCCTCCGCACAAAAGATAGTCATTGGCACAAAAAAATAAATATTGAAAAGAAAAAAGAAGTCAACTCTTTCTTAAAAAAATGGCAGCCTGATGAGGTTTATTATTTAGCCGCTTGCCACCATTCTTCTCAAAACAGGGATAAAAAAGAAAATGACAAAATAAATCAGAGCTACCAAACGAATATTTTATCTTTCCTCAATTTTCTTGAAGGCGCCCGCCTCTTTTCTCCCGCTAGCCGAATCTTTTATGCTAGTTCATCTTTAATTTTCGGAGACAACAGCGATGCTGTCCAGACAGAGAAAACTCCTTACCACCCAAATACCATTTATGGTCTCACAAAGATGAACGGATTATGGCTATGTAATTTTTACCGAGAAAAATATGGTCTTTTTGCCGCGGCCGGTATTCTCTATAACCATGAGTCAGAACATCGTTCAGAAGATTTTATTTCCCTAAAAATTATTAAAGGCGCCATTAATATAAAAAATGGCAAAAGTAAACAGCTGATTTTAGGAGATTTGCAAGCAAAAGTCGACTGGGGTTATGCCTATGACTATGTTCGTGCCATGCAACTGATTCTAAGGACAGAGAAAGCCGATGATTTTATTATCGCCACTGGCAAAGTCCATTCAGTCCAAGAATTTGTCGAAATAACTTTTCAATATTTAGATTTAAACTGGCATAAATTTGTCCGAGAAGATAAAAATATAGTTAGTCATAAAAAAAAATTTCTCGTCGGCGATGCCGGTAAGCTGGCAAAAGAGACTAACTGGAAACCGAGCCTCAGCTTCCCGCAAATGATTGAGAAGATTATTGATGACTTAAAATAAAGAGTAAAATTAATTAAATTAACTCCATCTTTTTGTAAAATAGTAAAAAGAATGCTGCATCTCTAGTTTTTATGATCTTCTCCATAATTATAATTAACTATAAAACCCTTAAACTTACCGAGAACTGCCTCGATAGCCTTTTAAAATTAAGCGAAGAAAATAAAATTTCCCGAGATAACTTAGAAATAATAGTAGTCGACAATGCCTCCGGAGACGGCAGCGCCGAAAACCTTAAAGAAAAATACAGCGAGAAAATAAAATTAATTGCCAATCATCATAATCTCGGCTTTGCCGCCGCCAATAATCAAGGCGCAGCACTGGCTAAAGGCGAATATTTACTTTTCCTCAACAGTGACACCGTCCTAACAGAAGATATCTTTTCTCCTAGCTATAAGATATTTCAAGAAATAGCCGATATTGGCATACTTTCAGCCCGACTGGTCAATACGGAAGGAATCTATCAAAAAGCCGCTTATGGTCGCTTCCCTACTTTATGGAGCTTAATCACGCAAAGCACAAAAAAAGAGCCACAGGTAGAACAACAAAGCAATATAACAAAGACCGATTGGTTAAGCGGCTGCGCTTTAATGATTAGAAAAAATATTTTCCAACTCTTAAATGGCTGGGATGAGCGATTTTTTCTCTATTACGAAGACATTGATCTCTGCCATCGCGCTGCTACCGCCGGATACGCCAGCGCCATAATAAATAATATAAAATTAATTCATCTCGGAGGACAAAGTTTAAATTTAAATTTAAAAAAACGCCGTTACTATTATCATTCGCAAGATTATTATTTCCGAAAACATTATGGACTGGCAATCGAGCTAATGGTCAAGATTTTCCGAATACCCTATC
>CAIZYV010000110.1 GCA_903937325.1 Candidatus Falkowiibacteriota bacterium
AAAAATAAAATTAGCATTATCGGCGCCGGCATGGTCGGCAGTACTAGTGCTTTCGGTCTAGTTGCCTCTGATATAACTGAAGAAATAGCTTTAATTGATGTTAATAAGGAATTAGCCGTATCACAAGCAATGGACTTACAACACTCCGTTCCTTTCTGGGGATACACGGATGTTTTTGCCGGCACCTATGATGATCTTAAAGATAGCCGATTAGTAATTATTAGTTGCGGCGCCTCACAAAAAGAAGGTGAAACTCGGCTTGATCTCTTAAAAAAGAATGCGATTATCATCAAAGAATTGATGCCAAAAATATTCAAACAAAATCCAAAGATTATCGTTATGATTGTCACTAATCCGGTGGATATTTTGACAAATATTGCTATCAAGATGTTCCCGAGCAAAAAGAAGCAGATTTTTGGTTCCGGCACAATTTTAGACACCGCTCGTTTCCGTCTTCTTCTTGGCGAAAGACTAGCCGTTGACCCTAAAAGCGTTCATGCTTATATCGTCGGCGAACACGGCGACAGCGAAGTGCCTTTATGGAGCACAGCGATGATTGGCAGTACACCGCTAGATAATTTTAAAAAATTATCATCGCGAAGCAAGCGCCAGTTATTTGAAAAAGCAAAAAATGCCGCCTACGCTATCATCGCTGGCAAACAAGCAACTTATTATGCTATTGCCGCTGGAGTGGTACAACTTAGCCGGGCAATACTCTTTGATAAAAAAACAGTTTTTAGTGTTTCCCATCTTTTAAGTGGCGATTTCGGTATCAAAGGTGTCTGTTTGAGTTTGCCGGCCGTTATCGGCGCCGAAGGTGTCTTAAAACATATTGATCCGGAATTATCCGCCGAAGAAAAAAGGTTACTGCAACAATCGGCGGAAAAATTAAAAGCTGCCGAAAAAGGTTTAAAATAAAAATACTAGGAAGATTATTTTTATAGCCTATGATTAATTATTACCAGCGCAGTGTAAAGGACGAAAAAATCAAAAATCTGCAGGAATATCAAACCGGCAGTTTAATTTTAGTCAGTAGCCCCAGCGATGAAGAACTAGAGGCATTAGCTTCTAAATTTAAGCTGGAAAAAGACTTGCTTTCCGATGCTCTTGATCCCTACGAAGTGCCGCGCATGGAAATAGAAAATAATGCTATTTATGCTTTTGCCAGAATCCCCAGCGATGACGGCCGACGTACTTCAACTTTACCCTTACTAGTAATTGTCGGTACGGGTTTTTTAATGCTTGTAGCTCAAAAAGATCTAGACTTCCTGTTTAAAGACTTACGTAAACGAGCTGATTTTTTTACAACTCAGAGTACTAAATGTTTTTTACAAATATTTGGTGAGATCCAAGCGGATTATCAACAGATGCTCACTCGTATTAACAAGAAAATAAACTATTTTTCCTTGAATATCGGCAAGATAGGCGATAAAGATATCACTACTTTTGTTAATTTTGAAATTATTCTCAATGAATTTCTTAACTCTCTTTTGCCCATCAGACACATGCTCAGTAACACTTCTTCCGGCAAAACCCTTAGTTTTTACCACGATGATGAAGAAATGTTGGAAGATTTGCGCCTGCATAATGATCAATTGATTGAACGTTGTAAAAGCAACTTGGCTAATTCCACTAATATGCGCCAGGCCTATGAAGTTATTGCTACTAATCGCTTAAACCGAACAATGAAGCTCTTGACCGGTATGACCGTTATTCTCGCCCTGCCAACGATGATTACCAGCTTTTACGGCATGAATGTCAACTTGCCTTTTGCCGCCTCTCCTTATGTCTTCTGGGGCATCCTGGGCGCTATTCTTTTACTAATTGGTGGTCTATTACTTGTTTTCCGCGGTCGCAAATTACTATAAACAAACAAAGAGGGAACAGGGCCCTAGGACTCTGTTTTTTTATTGTCTTTATGCTATAATCAGCAAAGATTAATAAACGTTAAAAAA
>CAIZYV010000111.1 GCA_903937325.1 Candidatus Falkowiibacteriota bacterium
CGATAACCGAGCTTCTGAGCGGCAAAACCGAGATGAGTTTCCAAAAGCTGACCCAAATTCATACGAGAAATAATACCCAAAGGCGAAAGAATAATATCAATAGGTGTACCATCGGCCATATAAGGCATGTCTTCAGCGGAAACGACTTTGGAAATAACACCCTTATTGCCATGGCGACCGGACATTTTATCACCCACCTGAATCTTACGGAGATTTGCGACGGAAACCTGGATGGACTGCAAAACACCGGCAGCTAATTTATCACCTTCTTCGCGAGAAAAAATCTTCACATCAACAACCTTACCGTGTTCACCGTGTTCAAGATATAAAGAAGAATCGCGGACATCTTTTGCTTTTTCACCGAAGATGGCGCGCAAAAGTTTTTCTTCAGCCGATAAAGTTGTTTCTCCTTTCGGCGTAATTTTACCGACTAAAATATCACCAGAAGAAACTTCGGCACCAATATGGATAATACCGTCCTCATCAAGATGCTTTAATTTTTCTTCACTGATGTTAGGGATGTCGTTGGTAATAACTTCCGGACCGAGCTTTGTATCGCGGACATCAATCGTGTAATTTTCAATATGAATTGAAGAATAAACATCTTCTTTTACTAATCGTTCAGAAATAATAACAGCATCTTCATAGTTATAGCCGTCCCAGGTCATAAAGGCGACCAGTACATTACGACCAAGAGATAATTCACCATTATCAATTGAAGGGCCATCAGACATTATTTGCCCGGCTTTAATTTTTTCACCGACGGAAACTAACGGATGCTGATTGATACAGGTGGAAGAATTGGAACGTAAAAATTTATTTAAAGTATATTTTATAACCTGTCCTTTTTTGTTTTCCACTTCAATTGTGGCAGCATCCGATTTTACGACAATACCTTCTTCTTTGGCAATCACAACATGGCCACTATCACGAGCGGCACGCGCTTCCACGCCAGTACCAACAATCGGCGATTCCGCCTTCACTAAAGGCACGGCTTGACGTTGCATGTTCGTTCCCATTAAAGAGCGCTGACCGTCGTTATGTTCCATGAACGGGATTAAAGAGGTGGCAATAGAAATAATCTGATTGGCGGCAACACCGACAAAATCAATTTTATTTACTTCTTCCATGCCTGGCTGTCCGAATTTACGCACTTCATAACGGCTAACAAGGAAACGTCCTTCCGCATCCATCGGTACAGTAGAATCGACGGTAATATATTTTTCTTCTTCAAAAGCATCGATATAAACAATTTCATCGGTCACATGGCTACCGCTTTTTTCATGCTTAACACGGCGATAAGGAGTTTCTAAAAATCCATAACTATTTAAACGAGCATAGCTGGCTAAATGACCGACTAAACCGATATTTGGACCTTCCGGAGTAGCAATCGGACAAATACGACCATAGTGAGTGGCGTGCACGTCGCGAACATCGAAACCGGCGCGCTCTCTAGTCAAACCGCCAGGACCCATCGCCGACAAACGGCGCTTATGTTCAAGTTCGGCTAAAGGATTGGTTTGATCCATGAATTGAGAAAGCTGAGAAGACATGAAAAACTCCTTCACCACGCCGATGACCGGACGAGAATTAACTAATTTATTCGGAGTAAGAGTCGCGATATCTGTCGTTGACATGCGATCTTTAATGATGCGCTCCATGCGTGCTAAGCCAACGCGGAAACGATTTTGAATTAGACCGCCAATCGCACGAATACGGCGATTACCCAAATGATCAATATCATCTTCAGCCTCTTTTGTAATATTTAAACGAATGACTTCTTTAACAATTAAAAGCAGGTCTTCTTTGCGTAAAACACGATTCTCTTTCTTGTTCGCTAAGTCCAAAGAAAAGCGGCGGTTAAGTTTATAACGACCAACACGACCGAAATCATAGCGATCAAAGCGGAAAAACATCGAATGAATTAATTGACGAGCATTTTCTACAGAAGCAAGATCGCCGGGGCGAATACGACGATAAACTTCCTGCAAACCTTCCGCTTCATTCTTAGCAGTATCCTTTTCAATTGTCGCGGCAATGTGAGTTAATTCATCGCTACTCTTTACTAAATCAACATCACTAAAAAGCTTATTCAATTCTTCATCACTTTCATAACCAAAAGCACGCAACAATGAAGTCACGGCCACTTTGCGCTTACGATCGATGCGCACCCAGATTACTTTATTTGAATCAGTTTCAATTTCTAACCAAGCGCCGCGATTAGGAATAATTTTAGCGCCATAGCATTTTTTACCCTTAATAAATTCGGCGGTAAACATTACACCGGCAGAACGAATCAACTGAGAAACAACAACGCGTTCAATACCGTTGATGATGAAAGTTCCCTTGTCAGTCATGATTGGAAAATCGCCGAGATATACTTCCTGGTTTGAAGTCTGCTCTGTCTTCTTATTAACTAAACGAGTCTTGACGCGCAGAGGAGCTTCATAAGTGATATTTTTTTCCCGACTTTCGGTCTCCGAAAACTTCGCTTCATCCAGATAGTAATCTTCAAAATATAATTCTAAATCCCGGCCGATAAAATCGGTAACGGGGTTTATTTCGTCAAATAATTCCGCCAGGCCTTCTTCCAAAAACCAGCGATAAGAATCTTTTTGTATCTCAATCAAGTCCGGCAAAGGCATCACCTCCTTGAAATCGGTGAAAAATTTGCGTTCAGCGATTTTTTTGTCCACGATAGTCGCATTAGACATAGAAATTAAAGGGCAACAAACCAAGCGCCGTCTGTTTGGCAGAGGGGCGATAGTCCGGCCTGAATTTTATTGACTTGATGAGAGAGGCGCATTCAACAAAAAAACCTCAAACTGGGAAAGCTTGAGTTAGTGTTTAAATATTTAATTGCGTCTGGAATTTATAATCACTTTAGAATGGAGCTTATTTATAAAGTGAATTTTAGCTAAAAATACAAAAAAAACGGATAGGTAAATGAAAAGAGATTTACGCTTTAACGGCCGTTTTTTAGAATGATTTTTACCTGATAATCGATTGTAATTCTTATAATATTACAATAATTACCTTTTGTCAATACACAATTTATACACAAGATGAAACTAACTCTTCCCTGGCCACCACGCGGTCATCCCAGGCAGTTTTAGTTTCTCTCGGACCACAAATATATTGTTCAGCTCCTTTACCAGTAATCAAAACTAAGTCTCCCGGTTCCGCCAAACGGAAAGCCAGACGAAAAGCTTCGCGCCGATCAGATAGTTTATATAAATCTCGGCCTAATTTCTTACCGGCATCCTCTGCTCCAGCGGCCACTTGTTCAATAATAATTTGTGGATCCTCATCATAAGGATCTTCATTCGTCACAATCACAACAGCCGCTTTCTCTCCCGCCATTTTACCAAGAATAGGACGGCGAGATCGGTCACGTCCGCCGCCAGTCGAACCAAGAATGTGTAATAAACGTCGATGAGGTAAAAAATCGAGATTTTGATATAAAGCAGACAAAGCTTGCGGCTCAAAAGCGTAATCAATTAAAACAGCAAAATCTTGACCCGCCTCAATTTTTTCCATCTTGCCGGCCAAAACTTTAATTTCCGCTAAAGCGGCGGCGGCGGCAACTGGCTGAATACCTAAAGATAAAGAGGCAGTAAGAGCGGCAACAGCATTAAAAACATTGTAAGAACCGAGAATCGGTAGATGATAGCGCTGACTAGCCAATTGAAAATCAGAACCATCGGCTTCAGAAAAAAACGGTTCATAAACAAAGAATTCTGGGCGAGGTACAACTTCGCTGCCATCGGCTGAGGCAAGACTAAGAGTGTTTAGGTCAGCATCTAGAGTATAAACGCATTTTCTTTCCGCAGGAAAAGATAAGAAATATGGAGCATGTTCATCATCGCCGTTTACAATCAAACTTTTTTTAATTTTCACTAATTCTGTTTTTCGTAAACCGCTCGGTTTCAAAACAACCCGCTTCTCCTCGTCTAAATACTTAGATCGACAATTAGCCAAGTGCGCAAAAAGCTTACCCTTGGCTTGCTTATAATTTTCAAAATTACCGTGCGCTTCGATGTGCTCCGGATAAAGATTGGTAAAAATCAAAAAATCGTAATTAATAAAACGATGGCGGAACTGCTCAATGCCCTGAGAAGTTGTTTCTATAATTGCAGCCCGACAGCCATTCTTCAACATTCGACGCAGAGTCCGTTGCAAAAAAAACCGGCCCGGCATCGTCATCTTTTTATCGTTTAGCCATTCTTTATTACCATCATTAAATTGAGCGGTCGAAGTATAACCGGCCTTATAGCCGCTAGCCGATAAAAGACGAGATAAAAAATAAACCGTGCTAGTCTTACCGGTCGTACCAGTCACACCGATAATGAGAAGTTGACGACTGGGAAAACGATAATAGCAGGCAGCTAGATAGCCAACGAGAAAATGATAAACCGGTTGCAAGCGGCGGAATATCTTTAAAGGAATTAATTTTTTGATTTTAGAAAGCATACTTTTATAGTATAACAAGAAAGCGGCAAAGGAAAAAGCGGCAAAAAAAGGCCGATTAAGACCTTTTTTAAAAAAATAAATATTTCTTAGCGGCTAAAAAACATCCCGTCCTCTTCCTCATCAAAGATCCGTGGTTTAGCTGTTTTTGTATTAGTTGACGATGCGGGCGCTGGTTTGATTTCTTCAAGAATTTCATTCTCGTCCTGAATCTCATCATCAGGCCCATCTTTATCTAATAAGAAAGCGGGGACATCTTCCTCAACTGTATCATCTGTAAGCTCAAGATCAGATAGCGGCGCATCTTCTTTAAGCAACTCATCGTTAGTATTTGCCGCCTCTTCGGTCGGATTTTCTTCGGCTACAAAAGCTAGAGTGCCATCGTCACCCTCATCTTCACCGAGATAAGATTCAGGTATACCCGCCTCGCGACGATTATGTACCGGCATCGCACT
Organism: Candidatus Falkowiibacteriota bacterium; assembly: GCA_903937325.1. Lineage (GTDB taxonomy): Bacteria > Patescibacteriota > Patescibacteriia > Patescibacteriales > UBA12465. Next base: position 4,926 of record CAIZYV010000111.1, read on the forward strand.
AATGCCTTGATTTTGCATATCTTCAAATTGTTCCCGACTGATAAGAATTTCTCGTGGCTTCGAACCGTTAGAAGGACTGATAACTCCGGCATCTTCGAGCATATCTAAAATCTTGGCCGCTCGGCCATAACCAATAGAGAGACGTCGTTGTAATAAAGAAGTCGAAGCTTTACCAGCCTTAATAATTATTTCCTGAGCGGCGGACATCAACTCATCTTCATCACCATGAGTGCCGTCCAAGCCAACGCCAGCAAGACCACCAACTTTTTGACGATCAGTAACTCCTTCCAAATAATCAACTTCACCAGCCTTTTCCTTAATATAACTGATAACATCGTTTATTTCTTGGTCACTAACATAGGCACCCTGAATACGTTTCGGTTTGGAAAGCTCCGCGGTCGTTAATAACATATCGCCCTGCCCTAATAATTTTTCTGCACCACTCATATCAAGAATTGTTTTGGAATCAACCAAAGAAGTAACGGAAAAAGCGATACGCGCCGGTATGTTGGCCTTAATAAGGCCGGTAATAACATCGACGCTCGGCCGCTGAGTCGCCAAGATAAGATGAATACCGACAGCCCTAGACATCTGCGCCAAGCGAATAATCGCCGCTTCCATATCCTTACCAGAAGTCATCATAAAATCCGCTAATTCATCGATAATGAAAATAATATAGGGCATCTTCTCCGCCGGCTTATCGCTGTTATAACTCTGAATATTCTTTTTGCCCGCTTTATTTAAAACATCATAACGCCGATCCATTTCGTTTAAACACCATTTCAAAGCATTAATTGTTTTTGCCACTTCCGTAATGACCGGAGTAAGTAAATGAGGAATGCCGTTATAGGCCGGCAATTCTACTCTCTTCGGATCAACCATAATAAAGCGTAAATCCTCAGGATTATTTTGATATAAAAGAGAAATAATAATTGTATTTAAACAAACAGACTTACCGGAATTAGTCGCGCCTGCAACCAGTAAATGCGGCATGCGCGTCAAATCATATATCCAAACAACTCCAGAAACATCTTTACCAAGAGCAATCATCATATTATGTTTGCGATTCTTAAAAACTGTATCTTCCATAATTTCGCGCAAACCAACAATCGCTTTTAATTTATTTGGTACCTCAACACCAACTAAAGACTGTCCGGGTATTGGCGCCTCAATTCTAATCGGATGAGCAGCCAAAGCCAGGGATAAATCATTATTAAGAGTAATTATTCGGGAAACTTTAACACCTTCAGCTGGCTTAAAAGTATATTGCGTGACAGTCGGACCAACTTTCGTTTCTGCCATTTCCACGGCTATACCAAAATTTTCCAAAGTACGTTTTATTTTTGCTGCCCCAACTTGTGTATCGCCGCCAAGCGCTTGTCCCGTCTTAACATTTAATAATTCCATCGGCAGATCAATCAAGATACGTTTTTTCGGCCAAGCAATCTTATCTTGTACCTTGGCCGCCGAAGACTTGGCTAATTGAGAATGAACTGCCGCTACTTCCGCCGCCACAGCTTCATTTTCTGGCATATCCGCCAACGGTTTACTCTGCCAAGAACTTAAAACATCTTCTCTTGCTTCTGCAACTAAAGTGGTAGCAGTGACGGAGTTAGATGAAGAAAATAAAGATTTAAAAGCTTGCAAAACAGAATTAAACATCGAAGCCAGAAAGCTTTCTCGGCCAATAATTTTTGATAACGAAGTATTAAATACAATAACCAGAGAAACTAGGAACAAACAAAGCAAAATAGTAAATCCGCCCCAGAAACCAAAAGCATAGAAAAATAAGCGACTTAAATAATAACCGACATAACCGCCGCCGATGCCAAGGGTAATGCTTTCCCGCCATTCCGTTTGTTCCAAGAAAAAATGAAACAAGGTTTGATAAGAAACAAAAAGTAATACTAAACCAAAATAATCACTAAATTTAATTTCCACTGTTTTATTACGCACCAGTAAGATGCCCCAAAATAAAAGAAGTAAAGGCACGAGCCATTTACCAAAACCAAAAATAAGAGTTAAGCCCTTAGAAAGAAACAAGCCTGCCTGACCAGAAAGATTAAAAAGCCCAAGTAAGGCGATAAGGCCAAAAGCAAAAATAATGACAATACCAATACTACGCTTAGCTCTTTCATTCAATTCAAAGCTCGGCAGATTAACTGCCTCTAAAGCATTATCTTTTTTCTTTTTTCTTCTGCCCATAAAATCAATGCCTCCGAAAAAACGGCGACGTTATTAAATACGCTTCCATTATACAAAAAGTGGAAAGAAAGCTCAAATAGATCTATTGACTTGAATATCAATTAATCTCAATATCAATTAATCTCAATATCAATAAAAGCAATTTTTGGGAAACGCTCCTGTATATGCTTTTCAATCTCGTCTATTTTGCGCCCGACCAAGCGCGGGACTCTATCCATATACTCGACACAAAACTTCATATATTCTTCATAATCACCCTGAATCTCCTTATATTCATTCTCTAGAAAGTGATGCTCTCCCAAATATTTAATCATCGCCGTAGCGTTGAATTCAACATCGCACTTAATTAGATACTTATCTACATCTAAAACAGCCGATTTAAAATCCAATAATTTTTCAATTGTCGGGTCAGAAAGTAAAATCTTTTTTACCTCGTCTTCCATTTCTTTCGGGATGGAAGTCGTCACTAGATAATGCCGGTTCTTATCAATTAAAATAACAGCCGCGACGCCGAGCAAGGCACCAATAAAAATAGAGCCACCGGAATCCCAATAACGATTGCCAGTTAATTCCGTCAAAAGATAAGCCGCCAGAGCGATAAGAACACCGAAAACAGCTAATCCATCTTCATAAACGACAGCTAAAGTTGTTGGATCAGCCGTCTTGAGAATTTTCAACCAGCGTTCGCCAGGATGACTGCGTCGCAATTCGCGAAAAGCCAGCCAGAGAGTAAAGCCCTCAATAATAAAAGAAGCAATTAAAATTAAAACAGGCCAAAAACTAAAATGAAAAGAGGAGGGATGCCATAAAGACGAGATGCCATGATAGACGGTGATACCGGCACCGATAAAGAAAATACCGCAAGCGGAAATAAGCGCCCAAATATAACGCTCCCGACCGTGGCCGTAAGGATATTCCACCGAAACAGCCAAACGCGAACGCTTCAAGCCGATCAAAAGAAGCGATTGATTGGCGGTGTCTGCAAAACTATGGATTGCTTCGGAAAACATCGCGCTCGATCCGGAAACAAGAAAACCAAGAAATTTACCGATGCAAACCGTCGCGTTACCGATAAAAGCGGCGAGTACCGGCCAGAAACCGGCAGAGTGAGAAGATGACATAAAAAAATATTAAAAAATCAATTAAACTAAATTGTTTATAGCTGTCAGGAAATCAGTCGTGCGCTGTGCCACTCGGCGCTTGAAAATAGTCAAATGACGGCGATAACTTTTTTCTCCAGCAATAACGGCGCGCGCCCTTTGTAAAAGCGCACCTTTGCGCAAATCAGGTAATTCAACAATTAATTCCGGACAACCAAGAAAGCGAGCAAAGTTACGGTTACGCAAATCATAAGCAACATTTATCGCTGGAGTCAGCGCTCCAGCTGATAAAACACAGGAATGTAACATCATGCCAATAACTAAATCAAGCTGACCGTAAGCACCTTTCTGTCGAGATGGCGTTTCATCAAGCAGAATTAAATTATTAATACCCAATTCCGGATAAATTGCGTCTTCGCCGGGATGATGTTTAAGATAATAAACAGAGGCTTGATAATTTTTTTGAAAATATTCAGCCGTTTCTCTATAAGCGCGTAAAATATCCTCGCGCCACTCGCCGAAACCAAGCCAGCCAGAATAATTTAAATTAAGACCCAATTTAAAGCC
>CAIZYV010000112.1 GCA_903937325.1 Candidatus Falkowiibacteriota bacterium
CGTGTTGTTTCTAAGGAAGAAGCACTGGCGTTGTGTGATAAAGACAACGACTATGGTAGTTCTTGGAATGAAGATACAAAAATTAAAAACTTTTTTATTAAGTCTTAATATCACTGACCATGCAGATATAAAAAAATTATTAGACTATTTAGATGTAGTTATTAGTAGAATGGCACCGTTTTATTTAGCCAAACAAACAGTGGCGGAAAAAAATAAACTGATGAGCCGAGAAGAAATTAATAGACATGATAAAAATATTTTAGAGGCGGATATGCGTCTTTACGCCTTAGATTATTTTCTCACGATGTACAAAGTTATTAGTGAGGAAAATAAAACAGATGTAATTAGATGCGGCTTTAGAGAATTACCCTCACTTTTACAGGATGCTATGGATGAGGATATGCTTAAAAAAATTGTTTTCCGTCTTTTTGATGATAAATTAATGATGACAATGGCCAAAGATTATTATGAATATAAAAAGATTTTCTTAAATATATCAGTTAGTGGAGAATTAACTAGAGAATCTGAAGCGGCGATTACAGAATCTCTTAAAAAATATATTTTATCTTTAATAAATGTGAGCGAAGAATTAGGGGCGACACAAAATGATAATGGTATCATCGCTCCCTATAGGTATAGTAGTTTTGATGAATTAAAGGTGGCCTTAAATAGCTAATAGTATGGAAAAAAAGGAGACAAATATTACTAAAAATAAAAAAGAAGCAGAGAGCCGCCGAGAAGTGCCTAAAAAATACAGCGGTCAGCGAACAATAAAAGAGCAGGCTCAGATCGTTTTAGATTTTTTTAAAAAAACTTTTCAGAAGAAGGAAGAAAAAATTTTTCAAGAAAGATTTGGCGCCCGCGATTATATCGAGACCTATTATCCGGTAATTGAAAATGTGGCAGCGAGTCTGGAAACATTTAAAGAAGTGCAGACGGCTATTAAGAATAAGCCTGGTCGCTTTGACATGAGAGAGATTATGGAGACTAAACATCTGAAAGGAGAAGAAGTGGAGAATATTTTTATTTTTGATTTTCAAAGGAATGTATCTAAAGAATTACTTAAAGCTTTTCCAGCTGATCACATTAGAACTCTTGATGTAGGCGGTGGGCCAACTGTTTATCAGCATATTTTTACTGCTATGGTTGCGGGAGACATTACCCATTCAGAATTTTTAGAACAAAATCGGCAAGAAGTTAGTAATTGGGTTCAGGGTCTGTCGGGGGGTTATAATTGGGATTCTTATTTTGAATTAATTAAGAATATTATCAAAGATGATGATAATTATATAAAAATAATAGAAAATAATTTAGATTCTCTAGATGTTAGTATTCGGGAACACGCACTTATGATCCATTCTTTGCTTTATGGAGATACTTCTGATGGTATTAAAAAAAATTTACAGAAAGTAATTGGCGATAAAATAATATTTGGCGATGTTTTTAAGCAAAATTTAGGCATAGAAGATGATAAAAATTCTTATGAGTTTGTTAATTCTGCCACCCGTGAGAGCGCGATAGAGCTGGTTACTTCCAACTTCACTATTGAATCAGCTACCAGTGATAAAGATAAGTGGCGCGATGGCATGCGGCATATTATGGATCAAGTGAAAATCCATGGTTATCTGGCTATCTCCGCTATTCGTAATTCCTCTTGGTATAAAGTTGGCGGAGAAAGAATGCCCGCCGTAGCTATCAATGAAGCCGAGCTGGCCGATGTACTGACTACTAATGGTTTTAAAATTTTAGATCAGAGAGTTTTAGAGGGCAGCAGCAAAGAAGATGATGGCTATGACGGCATGATTTTTATTTTTGCTCAAAAAAATTAAATTGATATTAGTTTAATAAAAATATGAAAACGAAAAGATTCCACCATATATTTGATTTAGAGGATTGCAATCAAAAAATTAATGATCCTAAGATCTTACGTGATTTTTTAGAGGAATTAGTTAAAAAAGTAAAAATGAGTATTTTGGAGGGGCCGATTATTGCCCAAGGAAAACCTGAAAATCCAGGTTTTAGCGCTGTGGCGATTATAGATTTTTCTCATGTTTCTATTCATACTTTCGCTAATTCTAAAGAGGTTTTGATTGATGTTTTTTCTTGTAAAGAATATGATAAAGAAAAAGTTTTAAAATTATGTAAAAAATATTTTGCCTCTTCAACAACTAAAGTTAGGCAAAAAGAGGTTTGGTGGGGTTAAATATGTGCCAAAATTTGCATATTTGACTTATTATGAAATTTCGTGTTATATTTAAAGGGTATTATGCTTCTCCATTTATTATCTTATAATTGTTGGAGCGGCTGGCTTGATCCCAGCTGCTTATTTTTATGTTAAAAAAAGAATTACAAAATACCGGCCCAGAGCTTGATTTTTCTGGCCTCGGTATCAAAGACTCGATTTTAAAAGTAATCGCTGATCTTGGTTTAAAAACTCCCACACCTATTCAGCATCAGGCCATCCCGATTGCGTTAAACGGTGAAGATATTGTCGGCATCGCTCAAACGGGTACAGGCAAGACTTTTGCTTTCGGTATTCCGATGTTGCAAAGACTTGCTTTAGTTAAGGGTCGCGGCTTAGTTCTATTGCCTACCAGAGAATTGGCTGGCCAAGTAGAAAATAGCTTGCGCAGTCTCGGCGGCCCTTTGGGCCTACGGACCGTTTCTCTTATCGGCGGTGAAGCCATCGGCCGGCAATTGGTTGCTTTGCGCCGCCGCCCACATATTCTTGTCGCTACCCCTGGACGCTTAATTGACCACTTAAAACGCGGTTCTGTTCATCTTGATGATATTTCCGTTCTAGTCTTGGATGAAGCGGATATGATGTTCGATATGGGCTTTGCTCCGCAAATTGAAGAAGTTTTAAAACGTGTTCCTGAAAACAGACAGACTCTGCTTTTTTCGGCGACTATGCCTCCGTCTGTGATGAAGCTAGCAGAGAAACATCTGCGTGCGCCTTTACGCATAGAAGTTTCTCCGGCAGGAACAACTGCTGAACTGGTAGAACAGGAAATGTATCTTTTGCCTCGCGATGATCGCTGGGGTCAGCTTTTGCGTCTTTTGACGATATATAAAGAATCAGTATTAATTTTTGTTCGCACTAAGCATGGTGCTTCCAAACTAGCAAAAAAATTACAGTTGGAAAAATTTAAAGCGGCCGAAATACATTCTAATCTTTCCTTTCCTCAGCGCCAGGCAGCTTTAGCTGGTTTTCGCAGCGGTCAGCATCGTATTTTAGTGGCTACTGATGTAGCCGCTCGTGGTCTTGATATTAATGATATTGAATTAGTTTTGAATTTTGATTTACCGGATAATTCTGAAGATTACGTTCATCGTATAGGTCGGACAGCCCGTGCCGGCAAGAAGGGTAAAGCTATTTCTTTTGTTGCTCCTGATCAGCGCCGCGAAATTCAAAAAATTGAAAAATTAATTCGTCAGAATTTACTGGTTACCACCATGGGTTCCCAGGCTTCAAGCCGTCCTTTTTCCAGGCCTATGTCTCAACCTGCTTCTCGCCCTGTTTCTCGGCCGATTGCAAATACTAGAGATAGGCGTCCGAAGGTGGTTAAAAAATTTGTTCAAGCAAGGGAGAAAAATCAGTTGCTTAAAGATACGTCTTCAACGTCTTCCTCTAGTCATAGTAGTTTGGGTTTTCGCAAACGTTCAGAAGTTGTCGATGTAACCGCTACCCCTGATTATTTGCGGCCATCTTTTTCTCGGCCGGAATCATCTTTTAAACGTCATGAAGGAAGGCCAGTTGCTAAAATTAGTTCTAATTTTTCTCGTCCGATGCGATCAAATCAGTCTGTTCGTCCAGAAAGAAGCAGACGTCCAGGTGCTCCTGCCCATGAAATAGTGCCGCCGATCGTTAATCCTAGTTTTGAAGGCGGTAATCGTTTCGCTTTTCGTCGGGCGATGTATTTACTTAAAGAAGAGGCAAAGGGAAGACCGATGATGAATCGTGCTCCGCGCACTGTTGTCCCTAAAACTCTTAGTCGCAATGCTGAGCCTAGCAAACCTGGGCGTCAAGCGGTCGCTTTTAATGACCGTAAGGTCGGTGTCCGTTCTTCTGGTTTTAAGATTTTTAAAAGCGGGGAAGGCCGTGCGAACGTTAATATGGTTGATAGTGATAAAGATCGTTCTCCACGATCTGCTCGTCCCGCTTTCCGAGCTAAGTCTTTCAGTCCGCGCTTTAAAAGAAAATAGTTTATTAACCGCTGCGACTATCGTGGCGGTTTTTTTGTCTGGTTATGATTAATTTAGAGATAAAACATCGGCGCGTCCGACGGGCACGGCATTTACGTCTTAGTATTTCTGCCGACGGACGTGTCTTACTTACGCGTCCTTTTTGGGTGTCAGAAAAGAAAGCTCTTAATTTTCTGGAATCTAAGAAAGTTTGGCTTGAAGAAAAATGGCAAGAATTACAAATGAAGCCTGATAATTATTTCCGTCGTGGCGGACGCTTAGATTATCTTAAATATAAAGAAACAGCTCGGGCTTTAGTGGTGGCGAAAATAGAACATTTTAATTCTTTGTATAAATTTTCTTTTTCGCGTATCAGTATTCGTGACCAGCGTAGCCGCTGGGGCAGTTGTTCAAAAAATGGTGGTCTTAATTTTAATTATCGTCTCGTTTTTTTACCGGAAGAACTGCTTGATTATCTGGTTGTGCATGAACTCTGTCATCTGGGTGAATTAAATCATAGTCCAGCTTTTTGGCGACTGGTTGAACGTTCTATTCCTGATTATTCTCGTCGTCGCCGAGCTTTGCGGTTGAGCTGATATCAATTTCTTTATATTACTGTATGAAAAAAGCGGCCTTTTGCGAAGGTCGCTTTTGTGTGTGGCGTTTTGTCGGTCTAGCTGGCCAACTTTTTTTTCCAGTAATTTAATTTATATATCGCGTTATCCATTACGCTTTCTTCAATTTCTTTGAAGCGATTATGGAGTACGAGCCGTTTTTGCTCAGCTTGAGAGCCTGGGCCATTTTGTTTTGTGACGGCGATATAATTATTTATTTCTGTCCGGATTGGGGCGAGAAGGTTATTATCTGTCCATAGTTTGATTTCTCCAATTTTTTCCGGGTACAGATAATTGAAATTGCTTTCTTGCAAACAGTCTAATAGCCGTTGCATTAATTCTTCATCGTTGGCGCGGTAACTTATTAATAGTGAAATTCGTTCACTAATTGCTTCGTGTTGTGAAGTGTATCCAGATGATAGGGCATTAAGAGCTCTGTCATATATCTCTATTTCATCATTGATGAAATTTTCAGCCGCATGTTTTAATAAATGACGGATATACAATGACGCCATTAATAAAAGAATAAATATCAATGATATTAATGACAGGGTCATGGGCATCGGATATGGTCCCATAATTGGCAGAAGGTTCAGTAATAAGGCAAAAATTAGGCCGGCACTGAACAGACAACACATCTCTACTACAAAAGTGCTTGTTCTTAGTCTTTTGATTTTTTTCAGAAAACGTTCGTTGTTTTCTAAATAATTTTCTGCTTCTTTTTTCATGGTTTACTTTTTTTTGGTTTTTAATTAACAATAATAAATAATCAATGTAAATTATCATTATTATTATATTCTGTCAATATAATTTAAATTTAAGCATTTTTCTTTAGAAAATGATGCTTTTATTCTATTTGGCCAATTTTTACAATATTTTTTCTTTTTTAGCGTATTTCTGTTATAATGAAAAAGATTGAACAATTATTTTTTTACTCATGATTATTTTATGAAAAAAGCGAAACTCTGGTTTTGGCTCTTATTTGCCGTTATTATAATTGGTGCTGTTTTTTGGTGGTGGCGGTCGAGCCGTAATCAAGACCCTTCTTATTCTACGGTTATTGCCGAAACTGGCCCCTTAGTCCAAACCGTTAGTGAGACTGGTACACTTAAGCCAATTAAGGAAGTTTCTTTAAATTTTCTTTCTTCAGGCCGAATTAAAGCGATTAATGTTAAAATTGGCGATAAAGTCAGTGCTGGTTTTCTGATGGCGGTTTTAGATGATAGTTCTTTGCAGGCGCGTAAGTTGGAGCTGGAGGCTGGATTAAAAATTGCCGAAGCATCTTTATCAAAAATACTGGTTGGCGCCAGTACGGGTGTAATTGCTGTCAGCCGTTCTACTGTTACTCAAGCTCAAGCCAGTGCTACTTCTGCGAAAACAGATTTAGAAAAAACAAAGAGAAGTGTGGCTGAAGCGACTCGACAGGCCGAGAAATCTTTAGCCGATCTTGAATCTAGCTCCGCTTCTACACCGACGCCTTTAGAGCAGTCGGTTTCTGCTGCTCAGACTGCTTTGGATAACGCTAAAAAAACCGGACAAAAAAATGAAGACAATACTCGTAGTTCTTCTCTGATGATTCTTAGCGATAAGATATTAGGCGCACAGATTGCTCTTGATAATATTAATACTATTTTAGAAGATGATGATGCTAAGTCGGTTTTAAGCGTGAGAAACAGCAGCTTGCTGTCTAAAACTAAGGAAGCGCGTTTGGCCGCCCTTAACTTATTAGGGGTAGCTGAAGATGCTGCTTTAGTCGCTAAAACTACTGGTACAGAAGATGCTATCGATAGAGCCGGCGACAAGGTCAGGGATTTGTTGGCTCAGACTGATAATGCGTTAGATTATACTTATGCCATGCTCGAGGCTACTATTACTAGCGTTGATTTTCCTCAGAGCAGTTTAGATTCATATAAGACATTGGTTAGTAGCCAGTCAACTCAGATTAACGCGGCTAGCACGGCAGTAGAATCTTCCGTACAAGCTTTTCATAATGCGATTTTAAATAATTATACGAATCAAGCAGCCGCTGAAGAAGCTCTGCGTCAAGCTCAGACGAATTTAAGCAATGCTATTATTGCCGCTGCCAACGCGGTTAATAGCGCTAAATTAAATGGTGAGCAACAGATTGCCTCGGTTCAAGCGCGTTTAGACAGCGCCAACCAAAGTATTGCCGTCGCTCAAGCTCAATTGGACAATACGATGGCCCCAGCTCGCTCTCAAGATGTTGCTTTGGCTCAAGCTCAAGTCAGCCAGGCTCAGGCTGGTTTAGCGGGAATCAAGCAGCAGCTTGATGAAATGATTCTCCTGGCTCCTTTGGATGGTGTTATAACGGCAGTAAATTATGAGGTGGGCGAGCAATTTGGTGTCGGAGGGAAAGCTATGATTAATATCTTAGTTAATAACAGCTTTAATATCGAAGTTGATATTGCTGAATCAAATATTAGTAAGATTAAAGCTGGCGATCCGGTTGAGATTACGCTTGATGCTTTTCCTGATGATTTTATTCTTCAGGGAGTAGTCAGTTTTATTGAACCGGCACAAACCTTAATCCAAGACGTTGTTTATTATAAAGTTAAAATTGATTTTCGCGATTTAGCTAGTACTATGGCACAAATTGCCAGTCGTAATCTGTCTTTAAAAGCGGGCATGACCGCGAATGTTATTGTCACCACCGATCAACGGGCTGCTGTTTTGCAAGTTCCCGCTCGGGCTTTGATTGAAAAAGATGGTGGTATGATTGTACGCCTATTAATAGATAATGTGGCGCAGGAGGTGCCAGTGGAAACCGGTTTGCGCGGGGATGAAGGCATGATTGAAATTGTCAGCGGCCTTAAACCCGGCGATACAGTTATTACCTTTACTAAAACTAACGGCGCGGCCGCTAATTAAAATATGCCTCAAGCTTTAATTGAATTAAAACAATTGGGTAAGACTTATGTGAGCGGTGATATGGAAACAGAGGTTTTGAAAGAAATTGATTTCCGTATTGAAAAAGGAGAGTTTGTCTCTATTATGGGCCCTTCTGGCTCAGGTAAATCGACTTTAATGCACATTCTTGGTCTATTGGAGCGTCCGTCTAGTGGCTCTTATCATTTTGCTGGAAAAAATATTAATACTCTTAATGATGAGGATTTAGCTCATTTGCGGAATCGAGAAATTGGTTTTGTATTTCAAGCTTTTAATCTTTTGGCGCGTACCAGCGTTTTAGATAATGTTAAACTGCCTTTAATTTATTCTCAAGATAAGCGCCGGATGGATGAGCGTGCTCGCAAGGTTTTAAAAAGCGTTGGCCTTGATCATCGTCTTAATTATTATACAAACCAGATTTCTGGTGGCGAAAAACAGCGGGTTGCTATCGCTAGAGCTTTAGTTAATGAACCGGCGGTTATTTTTGCCGATGAACCGACAGGTAATTTAGATTCAAAATCTGGCGTACAGGTGATGGAGATTTTGCAAAAATTAAATGCCCAAGGCAAGACAATTATTCTAGTGACACACGAAACTTTCACAGCCGAACATGCTCAGCGGATTATAAAAGTGCATGATGGCCGGATTATTGGTGATGATCAAGTAAAGAATCGTCGTTTTGCCGCGGATGGCGATACTCTTAAGTAGTTATGTGGGAGAATTTTAAACAACTTTTATCCTTAGTTTTCCGGGCCTTGTTGAGCAATAAGACCCGGAGTTTTTTAACGATGCTCGGTATTATTATCGGTGTGGGCGCGGTTGTATTGATTATGTCTTTAGGGGCTGGTGCTCAATCTTTAATTCTTGGTCAACTAGAAGGATTTGGGAGCGACTTAATCGGTGTTTTGCCTGGTCAGTCGGATGAAAAAGGTCCGCCCGCTTCCGTTTTCGGCGTTAAAGTTACTAGTTTGAAATTAGCTGACGCGGAAGCTTTGCGTCAGGAAAAAAATGTTTCCCATACGGCGGCGGTGGTAGCGTATTATCAAACTAGCGTTTCTTTTTCTTGGCGCGATCAGTCTTATGATTCCACTCTTTACGGTATTAACGGTGAATATCTTCAGGTTGATGGCGGGGAAATAGAATCTGGTCGTTTTTTTAGCGATGAAGAATTAGATTCTAATCTCCGCTTAGTAGTTTTAGGAAGTACGGTAGCCGGCGAGCTTTTCGGCGGCAATGAACCAGTCGGTCAGAAAATAAAAGTTAAGAATCAAAATGCTGTCGTTATTGGTGTAATGAAGGAGCGCGGTCAGGTTGGTTTTCAAAATTACGATGATTTAGTTTTAACTCCTTTAGCCTTTGCTCAGAAAGAAATTGCCGGTATTAATTATTTGAGCGCTATTCGAGTGAAGGTGGATAGTGCTGATAATATTGATGAGAGCATGGAGATGATTGCTCAGACTTTACGAGAGCGCCATGATTTGGATAATCCTAGTGATGATGATTTTTCCGTTCGTAGTTTTCGGGACGCTTTAGATTTAGTAACTAATATCACTGATGCATTGCGTTATTTTTTAGCGGCGATGGCAGCTCTTTCTCTTTTGGTTGGCGGTATTGGTATTATGAATATCATGCTGGTAAGCGTAACCGAGCGGACGCGAGAAATTGGTTTACGCAAAGCTCTAGGAGCGACTAATCGTCAAGTATTAAGTCAGTTTCTTTTTGAAGCGATTGCCTTAACTTTAATTGGGGGATTAATTGGTTTGCTGTTCGGTAGTTTATTTTCTTATTTAGCTGCCATTATCGTCCGTTCTTTAGACTATCGCTGGGATTTTGTTATTTCCGCTTTTTCTGTTTTTATCGCCATTGGCCTGTCTGCTATAATCGGCATTGTTTTTGGCTATTATCCAGCGCGGCGAGCTAGTCGTTTAAGCCCTATCGACGCTTTGCGTTATGAATAATTTATGGATCGTTTTTTTATCGCCTGCCAATTAGCTTGGCGCTCTTTGCGCCTTAATATCTTACGTACCAGTTTGACGGTTTTGGGTGTGGTTATCGGTGTGGCGGCGATTATTATTGTATTTGCCGCTGGCGACGGTATTAGCCGTCTAGTTGCCGGGGAAGTCGAGTCTTACGGTACCAACGTCGTTCAAACAGAGGTAAAGACGCCGGGTAAAAATAGCGCCAGTTCCGCCGAAGTTACTTCTTTGAAATTGGCGGACATGGAAGCGATTGATAAATTAGATAATGTTGAGCAAAGTTATGCCGCTTCTTTAGGCCAACAGAAAATTACTTATGCGGCGGAGAGCAAGAAAGTTTTTATTTTCGGCGTTAGCGCTCCTTATGCCCAGATTGATACGAAGACGAAATTGGCTGCTGGTTCTTTTTTTAGTCAGGAAGATGATCGTGGACAGGCGACTGTCGCGGTGCTCGGTGCCGGATTGAAAGAATATCTTTTCGGCGATCAGGAATCTTTGGGTAAATTTATTAAGATCGGCAGTAAAAAATTTCAAGTTGTTGGTGTCTTAGAAGAGCAGGGCGGGGGTGCTAGCTTTATCGATTTTGACAATGTTGTTTATATCCCGATCCAGACTTTACATAAGCGTATATTGGGGATTGATTATGCTATGTATTTCATGCATCAATTACGGGACGTTAATCGAGCTGAAGAAACGGCCGATGAAATTCGTATATTATTGCGTGATCGTCATGAAATTAGCGACCCCGAAAAAGACGACTTTCGTGTTTCCACAATGGCAGAAATGCTAGATACTTTAGGGACTGTTACTGGTGCTGTGACTTATCTTCTCTTAGCAATTGTTTTAATTTCTTTGCTTGTTGGCGGAGTTGGTATTATGAATATTATGTATGTGACCGTTACGGAGCGTACGCCTGAAATTGGTCTTCGCAAAGCGATGGGCGCTACACGACAAGATGTTGTTTGGCAATTTTTAGTTGAATCATTACTCATTACTTTTTGGGGCTGGCTTTTAGGTGTTTTGTTAGGAACTTTAGCTGCCTTTGCCTTAAGTCTTGCGGCTCAAGCTTTTAATGTTAATTGGCAGTTTAATTTTCCTTGGCAGGGAATTGGCGTTTCTTTGCTGTTTTCTCTACTTTGTGGTTTTTTGTTCGGTTATCGCCCCGCTAAACAGGCTTCGCGTTTAGACCCAGTAGCAGCTTTAAGGGTGGAATAACTTTATTTTTTATAGAAGCGTCCCTAACGGGGCGCTTTTTTGAAATATCAGTTATTTGGAAGAAAATATTTATATGAGCGTATTAAAAAACAGAGGCGCCTCTATAATCTGGATAATTAATTTACAAATTAATAAAATCTTTACTTTTCCTCTTTGTATCAGGGAAAGAGAAGAAAATAATAAAAATAATATGAAAAAGAAAAATATAATTACAGCGAGTGCCC
>CAIZYV010000113.1 GCA_903937325.1 Candidatus Falkowiibacteriota bacterium
AAATAACAGAAAAAGATTTTTCAATCATGTTTTGTTCTAATTCAAAACGAGCCATTGATTCGGCTTACTTAGGATTTGAAGGTTATTGTCCAATAATCCAAGATGAGAGGCTAAGGGAATGTAATTATGGTGACTTAACTCAAGCCGATGAACATTTGGTTAATTATACAAAACAAATTGATACCCCTTTTCCTAACGGTGAATCGATGAAAGATGTTGAGAAAAGGATGGCGGCATTTATTAATTATCTAAAGAAAGAATACGATGGTAAATTTATCGCCATTATGGGTCATAAAGCGCCCCAGTTAGCCTTGGCTGTCTTATTAAACGGCAAAACCTGGGAACAGGCAATTAATGAGGATTGGCGCCATAATAAAGCCTGGCGGCCGGGATGGATTTATAATATATCTTAATATAAAAAATTAACGATTAAATATGGGAAGTTACATTGAGTTTAACGATACATTGCAATTAAGCACCGAACAGGGTTTTCCGCTTGAGTTGAATTTACAAAAACACTTGCAAAAGCCTTTTAAGATCGAACAGTTTAAAGGAAAAATATTTGCCTTTAAAGATAAGCCAAATATGCGAATATTTCATCCGGCGCCTTGTCGAGTGTTTCTGGTTCATAATATCAACGGTAAGTGGTTGTATTGGGGGCATTGTTTAATAATAGAGCAGACTATTAATGCTGAAACAAAAACTACTTCGGGTAAATTTATAATTACCAAAATTTACGACCCAAAACATCAACAGTCTATGAGTCGCGAAGAGGTTGATCCAGGAAAAGAGTATTTTTTTAAAATATAGCAATTTTAAGTATAAGTAAGCTTTAAAATAGCTTAAAATTATGAAGTGCGAACGAGAACAATTTGAAATGATGCCCAACTTTGAACAAATTATATTCTTAGCTTTACGCCGAGCTTATGAGGTGCATGAAAATTTAGGATCTAGAGGTGAAGAATTGATTCAAAAAAATCAATTTGGAGAAACAGCTTTACGTATAGATATTGAAGCAGAGGAAGCTGTGATCAATGTTCTAAAAGAAAATAATATACCCATAAGAATAATCTCCGAAGAACATGGCCAAATAGATATAATGCCTAATCCGAAATATTTGGGAGTTTTAGATGGTCTTGATGGTTCTAACCGCTATCAAGCGGGGCGAGGCACAGAACGTTATGGGACTATGTTCGGCGTATTTTCCAACATTGATCCCTTGTATCATGATTATATTACTAGCGGCATCATGGAGCATTCAACGGGAAACTTTTTTTCATCTCAAAAAAACGCCAGCAGTTTTCTTCTGGAAAAAAATGGGGATAAATCATTAATTCATGTTTCGGATAAAAATATTCTTAATAAAGACACAAAAATTTACATAAATGAGTACTGGGAGCTGTGTCGTAATGTATTTCTTAGTAAATTAAAAGGACGTGAAGCCGTTGATCCACGAGCTTATTCTACTTATTTTTCAGATTTAGCTTCCGGAAAGACGGATTTAGTTTTAACTTGTACAGGAAAAAATAATTTAGAAATTGCCATTGGTTTTGGTTTAATTGCCGAAGCGGGCGGAGTAATAATAGATTCAAATGGTGAGAGTTTAGAAAATAAAAAATATTTACAATTCGGGCAAAAGGAACAGCTGCCAATTATTGCGGCCTCCAGTCAAGAGCTGGCGCAAGATCTTATTGATTTTTTAAAGTCAAAAAATAAAGACTAAAATTAGTAAAAAAATAGCTTTAATGAAAATAATTTTGACAAAATAGCATATTTTATGCTATTTTGTTTTATTCAATTAACAGAATGTAAATTAACAACAAAAAAACATAAAAATGAAAGAACCAGAAGAATATTTAATTTTCTGCGGCCGCGGTAACAGGCCCTTAGGCATTGAAGTACTAAAACTTCTCGGAGAATATCTGGGGAAAAATTTAGAATTTAAATTTATTGATTTCGGTGTCTGGCGAGACGGATGCCCGAACGATAAAATTATAAACTTTGAGGAAGTCAAAGGTAAAAAAATTATTCTCTTCGATTCTTTGACAACTAAGGAGGCGATGTTTGATTTTGCCCAGATCGTCATGGCTTTCCGCAAACAATACGGTGCGGCCAGTTTATTGGCAGTAAATCCCTTTTTACTCGTGCGTCGTTGCGATCACGAGGAAAAAATGCAAGAAATCAGCTACTTAAAGCATTACGTAGAACTCCTGGCTTTTGCCGGAGTAACTGATATGATTGTTTGCGCTCCTCACTCCGATGAGATCGCAAATAATTGTAAAAAAGTTGGAATCAATTTTGAGCCCGCTTACATGGACTTTAGCCGGGCTTTAAAAACTATTGTCCCAAAAGGAGAAAAAGTAATTTTTTAC
>CAIZYV010000114.1 GCA_903937325.1 Candidatus Falkowiibacteriota bacterium
AGATAAAGTCCTCTTTGCTCTCCATCTCGCCTTAGGTATCGGCTATTACAAAGCTTACTGCCCGTCGAAAATCATAATAAAAAGTAACCAGCTTAACAACGAACAAGCACTTTTTTGGAACAAACTTTACCATAAAGGCTTGGGAGAGTTTTTTTATAAGAATAAAATTGACCCACGAGGCCTGATTAATTTTCCCGCCGAAGCAAGAGATAAAAAAATTACATCTATCAAGCATGAATTTAAAGACCGCTGCCTCTCGCCAATTGGCGGCGGTAAAGATTCTTGCCTATCAGCCGAAATATTAAAAGAATTAAACAAAGAATTCTGCTTAATCAGCTTGCGCGATAGCTCTATCCAACGAGAAACAAGTGATATAATAGGCGCTCCTCGCCTTATTTTCGGCCGAGAAATTGACCAGAAACTTTTTGATTTAAACAAACAAGGCGCTCTTAACGGACATATTCCCATCTCGGCTATATACTCTTGGATAAGCGTCCTAGCTGCCATTATTTTCGATTACCGACAAATAGTTTTTGCCAATGAAGCGAGCGCTAATTTCGGCAATACCCTATATCACGGCGAAGAAATAAACCATCAATACAGCAAAAGCTGGGAATTTGAAAAAGACCTCGCCGCTTATCTGACAAAATTCATCAGCCCTGATTTGTATTATTTCAGTTTGTTGCGCCCTTACTCAGAATTAAAAATTGCCCAAAAATTTTCTCAATATCCGCAATATTTTCCAGCCTTTTCCAGTTGTAACCGCAATTTTAAAATTCAGGATAAAAGTAAAAAACGTTGGTGCGGCGAATGCCCGAAATGCGCTTTCAGTTTTTCCTTGCTGGCCGCTTTTAATAGTCCGGCTGTCTTAAAGAAAATCTTCGGTCGGAATCTATTAGCGACAAATGCACTCCTACCTATTTTCCAAGAATTATGGGGAGAAAAAAGAATTAAACCTTTTGATTGCGTCGGCACACCAGAAGAAGTGAAGGCCGCTTTTTTACTAATCGCACGCCGCCAGTCGTGGCAAAAAAGTCCAATCGTTAATTATTTTACAGCTAAAATTGCTCCGAGAATAAAAGATAAAGAAGCTCTCATCACTACCGCTTTGCGCCGCAGCCAAGAACACTCTATCCCCGAAAATTTTCGCAAAACTATCATTATCGGCGGAGCCTTTGAAGGCCAAGCACTATACCGCTATTATCGGCAACGCTATAAGCATCTGCCTCTATGGCTAGCTGATCAAAAAAAATTAAAAAGCACTCAAGATAAAAATTTAACTACAATTTTTGGACCTCATTATCTTGATAGTCTGGATAATTTTGATGTCATCGCTAAAAGCCAGGGCGTGCCCGAATTAGATCCGCAAATATTTGCCGCTTTAGCCAGCGGTATTGAGCTGACTTCTGTTACTAAACTTTTCTTTGCTCAAAAGCACGAGCAGATTATTGGCGTAACCGGCACTAAAGGAAAAAGTACTAGCAGCTCTCTGATATACGCTATATTAAAAGCCGCTGGCAAAGAAGTATATCTGGTTGGCAATATCGGTGCCGATCCTTTAGCTTTGCTTGATAAAGGCAAAAAAGCTTATTTTATCTACGAATTATCTAGTTATCAGCTTGCCACTCTCAAGCAAAGCCCGCATATCGCTGTATTTATCAATATCTTTCCCGACCACTTACCATATCATAACGGCTTTAAAAATTATCAAGAAGCAAAAGCTAATATCACGCGTTACCAGGACAAAAATGACTTTTTTATTTACAACGGCGATTATCCCTTCATAAAAAACCTGGCTGCTAAGACACCGGCAAAAAGCCTTGAATATTCCAGCAGAGAAAAAAGAGAGGGTAATTATTTATATTACCAAAATAAAAAAATTCTTCCTCTGACCAATATTAAGTTACCGGGAAAACATAATTTAAAAAATATCAGCGCGGCAATTACTGCTGCGAAAATTTTAAAGATAAAAGATAAAGATATTATCCGAGCCATTTCTTCTTTCTCTGGACTGCCTCATCGCCTTCAGTTTATCGGCCGATACAAAAATATCGCTTTCTATGACGATGCAATTTCGACGACTCCCGAATCAACAATGGCGGCAATAGATTATTTAGGCTCAATCTTAGGCACAATTTTCCTGGGCGGGCTTAACCGCGGTTATGATTTCAAAAAACTAGCGAAAAAATTATCTAGCCTGGAAATAGACGCTATTGTTCTCTTTCCTGATAGCGGCGCACAAATAAAAACCGCCTTGCTCCAAGCTTATAAGCACAAAAAATTACCGATGTTGTTAGAAACAAAGGATATGGCCGCTGCCGTCCAATTTGCTTACCGCCACACTCAGAAAAATCGCGCTTGTTTATTATCGACTGCTTCACCGAGCTATAGCATCTTCAAAAATTTCCAAGAAAAAGGCGATCTCTTCCAAAAATCCGTCAAAAAATTTCAAAAATAGTATGATTTTTCTGCTCCACGGCGCCGATTCTTTTCGGCGGCGGCAAAAAATTCAAGAACTAAAAGAACGTTTCATGGCTGCAGTTGATAGCCTGGGGCAGAGTTTAGTTATCATTGATGGCGCCCAAGTCGCTCCAGCAGAATTACAGGCAAAGATAAGTGGTGGATCTTTATTCACTAAAAAAAGGATGCTAATTTTGGAAAATAGCTTCGGTAATAAAAATGAAGCTGTCTTCAGCGCCCTTCTGTCTTTGTGTACTAAAAATGCCGGAGCCGAAGATAATGCTATTGTTTTTAATGAAGGCGAAATATTACCCAGTAAAATAAAAGCGGAAGCAAAAAAATTATATGCCTGGCTCTTAAAACAGCCATATGTCCAAGAATTTAAAGTCTTAAATAATAATCAGACTCTCGATTTCGCTAAAAAAGAAATAGCCGCTCAAGACGCTAAAATTGCTCCATCAGCTCTTTCTCTGCTTGTTGCCCGCACGGGTAATGATTTGTGGCGCTTGGATAATGAAATAAAAAAACTAAGCGCTGCCGCTTCGGGCGCGATTATAGATAATGCACTCGTTCAAGAATTAGTTAAAGGAGAAATAGAAGATAATATTTTTGCTCTAAGCGACGCTCTCGGTACCAAAAACTGCAATCTTAGCTTACAGCTACTAGAAGAACAATTTGCCGCCGGGCTTAGCGCCGACTATCTACTCGCCATGTTCCAACGTCAATTCAAAATAATGTTACAAATAAAAATAATTAAAGAAGAAGAAAATCTTAGCGAAACACAAATAGCAACCAAACTTAAACTTCATCCTTTCGTAGTTAAAAAAGGTCTACAGCAAAGTTTAAAATTTTCCATCACCGAATTAGAAAGACATCTCGGACTCCTCATGTCCCTAGATTTCAAAAACAAACAAGGGCGAGTTGATCTAAAAAGTGAACTTTACGCCTTTACGGCCGCTTTGACTGAGAAAATGTAGGCAAAACAAGCTAAAAATACCCTTGCTTTTTTATTCCTCTTCTGTTATATTTTATCAAGAAGTTGCCAGAAACTTATTTTTTATTGTTACTTTCCTAAAATTAAGGGCAATTAGCTCAGTTGGTTAGAGCGCAACACTGATAATGTTGAGGTCGGAGGTTCGAATCCTCCATTGCCCACTTTAGCCTGATAAAAGGTAAAATTTATAGCGGGATAGAGCAGTTGGCAGCTCGCCAGGCCCATAACCTGGAGGTCGTCGGTTCGAGTCCGACTCCCGCAACTAAAAACTTTAACATCGG